>QWOR01000229.1 GCA_003669575.1 Planctomycetota bacterium
CCAATTCCCGACGCAACGAGAAACGTGCGGCGATTGACTATCGAATTCATTGAAAAAGGATGCCGCATCAACCAGCCTCCCCCAGCTGTGACCACGAACTGGCTGCGCAATAAACGCACGCAGTCTAGTTCGACGCCACATGCATGAACAGTCTTTTATGGAACGTCAGTAGAAGCCAAGAGTCTTTCGGGGTAACGCTTGGAGGGAGTGAATCTTGAACAGAAGACAACGACGACGACGAAGTGGGTTGCCAGAAACTTGCACAGCATGCTTATCCACCGAATTCAAAGGTAAATGCCCTCACTTCAGCCTGACATACATAGATGTTCTCCGCTCTTATTCTTCCTTGCTTTCCTTCGTTCTCTTCTGTTCAAAATCCCTCTTAACAACCTACCAACGCCACTACTTCCGTGACATCAGTTCCCGGTGGAACTTCCAGCCGGGGATGAAGAAGGTCAGGGCACTGGCAATGCCGAAGATGGTCAGCCCGATACCGGGAAAGAGGGCCATCAGGACCGAACAGGCGAACATCACAATCGCCTGGATGTAGAACTCTCCCGACAACACGCCCGCCTTGCCGACGAACACACTGGCTGCGAACAAAGCCAGGACCGGCGACAGGGTGAGGACCTTGAGGTCCAGCAACCTTTCGATCAAAAACAGCATCGTCGAGGACGCCATGCTGGCCGCCCACAAATGAGCAATCTGGCGTTCGACAAACGTCACTGGCCCGGCGCGGTGTCGCATGCTCCAGAACGCCAGGCCCCATGCCCCCAGTCCGATCGTCCACAACGCAACATATGGCAGCCGCGAAGTCACCTCCCGGTATTGCATGTAATTCGTGGTCAGGCACAACACCAGCAATACCAGCGAGTGCCACATCCATAGCACGCCCCAGTTCCGCAGGATGCCCGCATGATGGGTGGGCCGAAAAGCCCGGCTCAACACATCCGCCAGCCGTGATGACCGTGCCGCCACCGGCTCATTGCTCAGGAAGGCCTGCAGGTCATCTGCAAAATCATCGGCGGTGACATACCGCAGATCAGCGGGCTTCTGCAGGGCCTTGAGAACGATCATCTCCAGGTCGACATCAATCGCCGGATTCAGCAGACGAGGCGGAGGCGGCTCATGCTCCAGTGCCATGATGACCGCATCAGCGGGCGAAGCACACTGGAACGGCGAGCGTCCCGTCAGCATCGCAAACAGCACCGCCCCGAGACTGTAGATATCGGTTGCCGGGCCAATCTGGCTGGGGTCTCCGATCGCCTGCTCGGGAGCCATGTACCCAGGGGTCCCGATGATGGCCCCGGTGCGAGTCATCGAGCGAAAGGCCTCAATGGACCGATTCCCTTCGGATGATCCGACCGACAGCGGTGACAGCGACAGTTCGTTCTCTCGAACAATTCGTGCCAGGCCAAAGTCCGTTACATACGGATGCCCCGCCTGATCGAGCAGGATGTTGGACGGCTTCATATCCCGATGCAGAATCCCGTTTCGATGTGCGTAAGCGATCGCTCGGCAGACCGGGATCAACAATCGCGCGGCCTCGCGCGGGGCCAGGGGCCTGCGGCTGATTCGCTGGGCCAGCGTTTCCCCTTCGACCAGTTGCATACTGAAGTAAGGGAGACCCGACTGCTCGCCGACCTCAAAGACAGGGACGATATGAGGATGAGTCAGTTTGGCAGCGGATTCCGCTTCGGTTTGAAATCGCCGGAGATCATCCGGCGACGCAAAAACTCCGCGAACCATCATCTTCAGGGCGACATCACGATTCAGGCTGCGCTGATGGGCCCGGTAGACGATCCCCATCCCGCCACGACCAATTTCAACAAGATCTTCATAGTCCGCGAATTCTCGCAACATCCGATCGAAGGCGGGTTTGGCCTCGCCCTCCGGATTGAGAAGCAAGGCCGTTGAGCCCGTCCCCAATACGTGCGCCAACTGGGCTGCCCCGATGAGTTCCCGGAGATCCTGCACCAGTTCGGGGTAATCGGAACCGACCTTGTCCCAGTCGATGGATTGCCCTCGCTCTGTTTGAGCCAGAAGCGTCTGAAACACTTCGCTCAGCAGTTGTTCACGCTGTTCGGGGCCGGAAGTCACGATCTGTTCCAGGTCTCACTCAGGAATTCTCGCCCGTTAAAATCGGACGATCTGGAACAAGTGTTGTAACCCGGAGTTGTCGATTTAGCGAATCGACACAGTTACGAATCACTCCCCGGTTTATTTTTGACGGCAAGGCAGCTGTGACCTACGTTTGCTGGTCAAGGTCGCAATACAGAGACAGACAGAGAGTCCTTCTCAGCAAGAGGAATGGGCAAATCATCATGAGGAAAAAACGCGAGCACCATGTGGTCAGCACATCGACCATTCTGATCCTCAGTGGGTTCCTGATTGGGCTGGCCGTAGGCAAATCTGTTTCAGAAAGCCTGTCACCGTATGTGCTTGACTGTGGACTCGCCGGTTTCCTGGCGTTCATCGCGCTGGAGTTCACCAGTTCACGTCGCGAGGAAGAAGAAGCCCATGTCGAACAGGTTCAGGTTCAAAGTCGCCTCGAACGGCATGTCCTGTCGATGAGCCATCCTGGCACGGATCACCCGGATGAAAATGCAGCAACATTCGACCCCAACAAATCCGATACGGTCTACGCCAGCATTGACCACAAAAGACTCGATGACTTGTACGAACGCCTGATGAAAATTGACGCTTCGTCCGACTCGCAGGTCTTCAATCACGAGGCTGTCACAGAGCCGTCAATCTAAGTCGGCTGAACAGATCTCGCTTTATTCATTACCATCTACTCCAGATCTCGGTGAGACGATTGGGTCTCATGATCACCTGGAGGGGAAGTATGGTTGCGTTCAGCATTCTGCGCCGAGGATTTTTGCACGGGCTCGTGTTGATTTTCCTGCTTGGCAGCGGAATCAGCCGGGGCGAAGAAATCTCGCCGCCCCTCGCGACTGTCAATAAAACCGCCATCCAGCAACGGGATGTCGAACTGGAATTGCTGATCTCAGGTGTCAAGGCCCCAACACCCGCTGATCGAGACGCAGCGCTGGAACGCGTGATTGATCGAACATTGGTCGCAGCTGCGATCGAGTCCAAAGGATCCGATCCACTCGCGGAAGACGCCGAAGACCTGGTCCAGTTTATCCGCCGAGGTATCGAAAGCGGTGGCGATACGTTCGACAATGTCCTCGGTAAGCTGAAGTTGACCGAAGCTGACATCCGTAAAGCCGCACTCATGACTGTCCATTGGAATGCGCACGTCTATCGTACGGTGACAGACAGAGAAATCCGGGCCTACTTTGAGCAGCACCGCGACCAGTTCGACGGGACTCAAGTCCATATCCGTCAGATCGTCCGGACGGCTCCTGCGGGAATGGATGTGCCCCAGCGCAAAGAAGCCGAGCAGTTACTGACAGACCTCCGCCGACAGATCGAAGCTGGCCAGCTCAAGTTCGCTGATGCAGCCAGCGCACACTCACAGAGCCCCAGCGCGAAAAGTGGTGGCGACTTGGGCTTCGTTCATTATCAGGGAGATGTCCCCGCTCCCGTGGCAGAGGCTGCATTCTCTCTGAAGACCGGACAGACCAGTCCGGTCATACACTCGACTGTCGGAGTTCATCTGGTTCAGGTCATCGAACGTAGGCCCGGCGAACTCAGCCTGGAAGACGCGCGGCCGGCCGTGCTCCGCGCTTTGGGAGACCAGTTGTGGCGAGAAACGGTCCGGAAACTTCGGGCGAGGGCGAAAATCACTCGATAGTCAGTTTCTACTTACAAATGCAGTCGATCACGAATGTATTTTTCATTATTACAAATTGCCTCTGAACGCTCAGCACCATTCGGTATTTACGTAGCTCTGTGAGCCGACATTGTCTTACAAGTGCAATCACGGTGCCGATTCAAAGCATCACCCTTCCGATCAAGTTGCGATGCACTCGTATCGCGGGCCAGCCACACCACTCTGCTATGCAATCTCAATCGGTCACAGGCCAACTGTCTACAGCTGCGCCAAACGGTGTGTCATTGCATGGCTGGCCTGGATGGCCACATTATGATGACCAGCAGATCGCCGCAGTCACGGATGTGTTGCGTTCCGGCAAGGTGAACTACTGGACCGGCGAAATCTGCCGAAAATTTGAGAACGAGTATGCACGCTCTCTCGGCATGCCGCACGCTATCGCGGTCGCCAATGGAACGAACGCAATTGAGTTGGCTCTGGAAGCCTTCAACATCGGTCCCGGGGATGAAGTCATTGTTCCCTGCCGCACATTTCTGGCGACCGCCAGCAGTGTCGTGACACGCGGAGCCCGGCCGATCTTTGCGGATGTCGATCCCCAGAGCCAGAACATCTCAGCCACGACGATTGCTCCACTCCTGACTCCGCGCACACGAGCCATCGTTGTCGTTCATCTGGCGGGTTGGCCCTGCGATATGGATCCGATCATGGACCTCGCCAGATCGAGGGGAATTCGGGTCATCGAAGATTGCGCCCAGGCTCATGGAGCATTCGACAAGGGACGCCCGGTGGGCTCAATCGGTGACGCTGGCTGCTTCTCTTTCTGTCAGGACAAGATCATCACCACGGGTGGTGAGGGTGGACTGGTCACATTCCACGATACAGATGTCTGGAAGAAAGCCTGGAGCTACAAGGATCACGGAAAGGGATGGGATACGGTTTACCACTCCGAACATCCCGGAATCTTCCGCTGGCTGCATGACTCGATCGGAACGAATTGGCGTCTGACTGAGATGCAGGCTGCGATCGGTCGCCTACAACTGTCTCGGCTGCCCGAATGGGTGAACATCCGACGCCGCAATACGGCCCTCCTCACGGAAGCCCTGTCTGATTCCGAGCTGGTGACGATCCCGACGCCCGATTCCTCGCAACTGCACAGCTACTACAAGTTCTACGCATTCATTCAGCCAGATCGACTTGCCAAGGACTGGAACCGCGACCGGATCGTCCGCGCAATCCAGGCCCAGGGAGTTCCCTGCGGAGTGGGGAGTTGCTCGGAGATCTACCTCGAGCAGGCTTTTCAGTCGCTTGGGCTGGCGCCAGAAAAACCCTGCCTTGTCTCCCGCGATCTGGGAGAACGCAGCCTGATGTTCGTAGTCCATCCCACACTGGAAGTGGAACACGTGAGACAGATGGGCCATGTCATCCAGAGCGTTCTGACCGCGGCGACATCCACCCGGGAAAGGCACGCCGCATAAGTTCAGGAATCCTCTCCACCCGGTCCGCGCGGCTTTCAATCCGCCACCCCTCGCGAGACCAAACGTTACTCCAACAAGTCACCAATTCCCCTTCACGATCACGCGAGCCACCCTGACGTGTACGACTTCAACGGACAATCTGAGAGTCCAGTTCTCCCACGGACTGAGACCGTCTTACCCGAGCAATGCGACGGTGAGCAGAATCGTCGGTCGTTGAGATGCATGTCGCGGAATCTCGAAGAACCGAAATCGCTGAGATTTCGCCTCGCTGTCATTTTGCCGATCTATTATTTCCTATTCCTCACTTCATACGCCGTCTCGACGGCGCTCCGCTTCGACTTTGACATTCCTCAGAATTTCCAGGATGTCTTCTGGAGAACACTCCCGCTTGTCACAGTGGTCAAATTCATCGCGTGCTGGGCAACCACGGAGTGGCGAAGAACTTTCCGCCATGTCACCGTTCTCGACCTGGTCTTTCTGGGAGTGGGAACGTTCGGAGCAACCGTGACGCTCCTGCTGTGCAATCTGGTGTTGCCTGTCGTGGCGGTGATTCCCCGCTCCATCCTGCTGATGGACGCGGTGATGTCGCTTCTGCTGTTAACCATGGTTCGATTCAGCTATCGCATCTGGAATGAGATACTGTCTCCATTCCTGAGTCCAAGTTCTCGCAACCGGACATTGATCTATGGTGTCGATCCACAATCGATCGGCATCTTCCAGATGCTCTCCGCGATGCGTTCTGGAGATCAACCATATCGAGTCGTCGGCTTTGTTTCTCAGACAGCTGACCGCAACACGTCATTGATTGCCGGAGTTCAGGTCTACAATCCCAGCGAGGGTTGGGCTGCCATCTACGAGCAATCACAGGCTCGTGATCTTCTGATTCCCGGCAGTTACTCCGGGCGGGTCATCCGCTCGATCCTGCGAGAATGTGCCGCGGCGAAGATTGATGTCCACATTATTCCCACGGTGGAAGAGATGGTCGTGGGGCGATTCCGACTCGCAGCTCGCGATGTCACAGTTTCCGACCTGCTGCGAAGAGAACCCAACCGTCTCGACCTGGGGGCGATCAAGGAATCCGTCACCGGACGGAGGGTCCTGGTCACGGGGGGAGCCGGCAGCATTGGCAGTGAACTGTGCCGCCAGCTACTCGATCTGAATCCCGAGCTCCTGCTGATTTATGACCAGTCCGAGTTTGGTGTCTTCGGAATGGAGCAGGAGTTTTCCAGACGGCCATTGGCCAGTGAGCAAATTCGCTACTTCGTGAGTGATATTCTGGACGAGAACGCACTCCGACAAGTGATGGATGAGTATCGACCCGAGATTGTCTTTCACGCGGCGGCCTACAAGCATGTCCCGCTGATGGAAGACAACCCTCAAGCGGCCATCAAGAACAACATCCTCGGAACGAAAGCCGTGGCCGATGCCGCTTTGGCCGCCGGGGTCCAACGCTTCATCCAGGTCTCCACAGACAAAGCGGTTCGACCGACCAGCGTGATGGGTGCAACCAAACTCATCGCTGAAAAGTACGTGCAGTCACTCTCGCGACAAGGCGGCACGCGTTTCATCACCGTTCGATTTGGAAACGTTCTCAACTCCATGGGCAGCGTGGTCCCCACGTTCCGGAGACAGATCGAAACCGGTGGTCCCGTTACCGTCACGCATCCCGATATGCAGCGGTTCTTCATGACGATCCCGGAAGCGGTGCAGCTCGTGATCCAGGCCGGAGCCATTGGGTCCAGTGGGGATGTGCTGATTCTCGACATGGGTGAGCCGGTCAAGATTGTTGATCTGGCCAAGGACATCATCACGCTCTCGGGATTGCGTTATCCCGAAGACATCGACATTGAATTCACGGGTTTGCGTCCCGGAGAAAAACTCTACGAAGAACTGTTCTACGAGGCTGAGCAGAATGCTCGCAAAATCCACGACAAGATTTTCCGTGGAAACAACGAGCAAACCCCGTTGCCGTTTGAGATCATTTCTCAGATCGTTCAGCTGGAAGCCGCCGCCTCGGGAGATACCCAGACCGCGCTCACGAAGCTGCGCGAGGTCGTCCAGACTCATACGGGTGTCGAATGGAAACCCTCACGCTTGCTGAAGGTGGCATGACACCGCTGGGCGTTCAAGTATTCTGGCTATCCACCGAGCAATTACCTCGGCTTCGCCTCGCCCCATTCCTTGGGCAGGGGACTCCGGGTCCAGAGGTCTTTCTTGGGTTTCTTGCCCAGCGTTCCCAGCAGCATTCGCTCCTGCGTGATTTCCAGGACGTTTGATCTGCGGACATTGCCGAAATCCTTCACGAGGCTGTCGACGTTCGCCTGGGGAGTCCCTTTGATGATCGTGTGCGAGAGCACTCCGTCTTTGACTTCCCAGGTCAAATCCATCTCCAATTGTTTGCCATAGATCAACGATGAAACGAAGTCGAGCTTGAGCAATAACCGAGATGTTCCATCGGGAAAGTTCTCGATCCAATGTTCGCCACTTTCGATATGAAACCAGCAGCCCAGCATCAGCGCGCGGTACTCTTCGTCCTTAGATTTGGCTTCCGCGTTGCCCGTTGACGGATCGATGGGCGACGCGGGTGTTCCCACGGGAGCCACGGGCTCCACAGCATCTGGTGATGTCTTGCTGCCAGTGTCGGTCGAGACCCCACTCACCGATGATGGTGTTGCAACAGGAGGATTGACTGCCAACGATGTCGGCGTCTCGGTCTGATTCCAGACCATTCCCAGCAGGACCAGCATCGCGAAAGCACACAGAATGACTTTCGCCTGCGATCGGAGAAGACTGAAGATATTCATTCCGGAACCCATTTCAGTAAGCTGGCTGAGCCTTGTGAGACGAGGCATCTCAATCACGCATGTCGGGATTCTTGCATTTTTCCGCCGTTGCACCAAGCGAAGCCTCCAGTGTCCGCTCGTGCCCGGCTGACCTCTCTTCCAGGCCATCTCATCCGGCGGCAAAGTATGACCTGACTCTCAGATGCAAAAATAATTCGGACGGGCTGCGGAAATCGAATTGAGTCCCTTATACTCACTCGCTTCTCAGACAAACCACTGGTGCTGAAAGGTGCCAGACGACGACCCCTTGACGGTGCGGGACCATGCAGATTGTTTTATTTCCCCATCCAGCGTTGCGATTCCCTTCGGTGGAAGTTCAACGAATTGACGACGCACTGCGCAGCGCGGTTCAGAAGATGTTCGCCCTGATGTACGAGTCGAAGGGCGTTGGACTGGCTGCGAACCAGGTGGGACTGCCCTTTCGATTCTTTGTCGTCAATCCCTCGGGCGATCCAGAGAAGAAGGAAGAAGAAGAGGTCTTCATCAACCCGATCATCTCGTCACGCCGTGGAATGGAGTTCCACGAGGAAGGCTGCCTCAGCCTCCCGAAGATTTACAGTGATGTCGAACGCCCCCTGGAAATCACGATCGACGCATTCGATCTGAATGGCCAGAGCCGGAAGCGGAAGATCAAGGGCTTTCTCGCCCGTGTGATCCAGCACGAATACGACCACATCGAAGGATTCCTCTTCACCGACCGTATCGAGGCCGATCAGCACGATGAGATCTACGAAGACATCCTGCTCGTCGCCGAACAGTTCCGCAAACAGCAGGCGGAGGGCCTCTATGACGGCGACGAAGGCATCGAGAAGGAACTTGCCGTTATGGCTGCCAACGGACGCGTGCCAGCCGGTTTCTCGACGACCAAGAAGCCTACCCCCGCTCCGAATGCCGAGTGATCCCCGCGAGCCAGTTCATGCTGACCTTTCTCCAGACGGCCCAGGAAGCTTCCCGCATCGGCGGGCGAGTCTTGCAGCAGTGGCAATCGAAATTCACCGCTCGAGAGAAAAGCCCCGCGAACCTCGTGACCGAAGCTGACCTCGCCTCCCAGGACGCGATTCACAATTTCATCGTCACTCGTTTCCCGGACCACAAGTTTCTGGGCGAAGAGGGGCTCGACCAGCAGTCGGGCAACAGCGAGTACCGCTGGGTGATCGACCCACTCGATGGCACGGGAAACTATGTCCACCGCTTCCCGTATTACTGTGTTTCGATCGGACTGGAGTATCGAGGCCAACTGGTCGTGGGAGTCATCTATGACCCCACTCGCGATGAACTCTTCTCCGCAATGAAGGGCTCGGGCGCCTTTCTCAATGGTCAGCGGATTCGCTGCTCCGAGGTCGACAAAATCACCGAGGCGATGTGCATGGCCAGCCTGCCGGTCAAGACGACTGCTGAGAGTGCTGCCGTTGGCCGTTTCCTTAAAGTGATCTCCGAGGCCCAGTCTGTCCAGCGCAGCGGCTCGGCCGCACT
This sequence comes from Planctomycetota bacterium, assembly GCA_003669575.1. Lineage (GTDB taxonomy): Bacteria > Planctomycetota > Planctomycetia > Planctomycetales > Planctomycetaceae > TH-plancto1. The sequence continues at coordinate 9,534 of QWOR01000229.1, forward strand.
CAACCTGTGCTACGTCGCCAGCGGTCGCGTCGATGCTTTCTGGTCAACGAATCTCAAGCCGTGGGACATGGCCGGGGGCGTCCTGATCGTCGAAGAAGCCGGCGGACGAGTCACTCAAACGGGCGGCGGTGCCTTCGAACTCGAGGTCCCCGATCTCCTGGCAAGCAATGGCACAGCTCTGCATCAGAGCCTGTCACAGTTGCTTGTCGAGTAGTTGCTGAAATTCGACTGCCATGGAAAGCGGCGGCGCTACTGCGAATGCCTGGCTTTCCAATCAGGGTACTCCTGCTTGAGTACCTTATCTGGCCAGGCGCCATACCACAGCGTTCCGGTCCGCCGCTCTTTCGAGATCTCGGCGAGTGAGTACTTCTTCACTCCGTCCCGCCCGGCAAAGATTGGACGATTGGTCCCGATCTCATAGTGCCGGGCCCAGAGGGGTGGGGCCTTGAGATCACTGACGACTACGACATCAAAATCAGCACTGTGACGCTGAAACTCTTCACGCGGTGCAGCCACTCGATTGACCTTCACCCCTTGAAGCTGGACTGACTGCATCCACTCGACAGCTGCTGCCATCGACTCGCGCATCTCTTCGGTCGGAGATTCGAACCGCATCAGGAACCGGACAATCTCGGTGGTCTCCTGCGGACAGATCGAAGCCAACTCAAAGGTCCGGGCACTGGCAGCCTCCAACGTCTTCTTGTCGTGCTGCTGACACCATCCCGTAAGTCCGTCGTCCACAACAATCTGGCACTTGAGGATGCATGCCACACCTTTCGTCACAGCTGTGTCACACCTGGCTTTGCGGTCCGCATCGAGCCAACTCCAGTGTGGGGCACCATCGCTGCAATCTTTGACCGCATTCAGAATCCCCATCATGGCACCATCATTAAACGTGACGTGCGCCGAGTAGCCCTTGGATTCGGGAAACCGCTGGGGGAAACCGCCGTTCTCCATCTGTGCCGACAACATAAAGTCGAGCCCCCGCAGGCAAGCCTCTTTCCAGGCTGGATTGCCTGATGCGGTATACGCTCGAGCCAGATAGACGACCTGAGAATGCACGTTCCCGTTATCAAACGAAGTATCCGTTCGACTGCGAGTCTCTCGAACGGCCTGCCGCTGCTCCTCAGTCAGGACCGCCAGCATGTCGTAGTCCTTCGGCCACCCGCCGTTGTCTCTCTGGAAGAGCAGGATATTGTCAACGATTTCCGGAACCTGCTCGGGAGAGTAGCTGGGTTGATCGGGCAGGGCCTTGATGAAACGAGTGTCGTCGCGAACCCTTCGCCAGTGCTGGATACCGCTTCCAAATCCGGACGTACTGATCGCAGGCCATTTGGACGGAGCCTGCTTCGTCGCTGGCGACTCGGCCCCCTCCTGCCCAAAGCCAGAGGCCTCCCCAAGCATGAAGCAGGTACAAACCAGCAACCACTGACATTGATGCATTTGAGAAGACCTTGCGGGATGACCACCGACTTGAAGAACAACAAACTGTCGCCAACCATGCAGACAGAACGGGCACTCGTCAGCCAATTCGCTCATGATCGTCTCGCAGAGCTGGAAACGCAGCCCCCAGCACCGCCAGGGCGACCTTCTTTTCTGGAACGCGAGGGGATTTCCAAATTCACCCATGCGCGGTTGTTTCAGCCCGTCGTTCACGTCGCCACATCTTCCGCAGCCGTTTTATGAATCACGTAAGAACTTACTGTTAAATCAGTTAAGGGACACTTAAGGCAGCTGCACAATTCAATCGCATCAAGGATCTTCAATCTGAAATATTGACTTATTGTCCCTGACTGAGTCTAATCTACGAACCGGTGATGTTGTGTAAGGACAGCACACAAGGAGTTTACTGCGCCCATACGAAGTGTTTTCGGGGGTGGGTACGATCATCGGAACTGACCACATCTGAAGTTCGGAGACATCAATGAAGAAGTTTTTCTCGTTCCTCGCGATCGCTGCTCTTGCTTCGTGCCTGTACGCCCCCCAGGCTCAAGCTCGCCCACAGTATGTGAAAGGCTTGCAGGAAGCTTACAGCAAGAACACCGCTATTGGTGAAAAGAAGTGCGGCGTTTGCCACGGCAAGGGCGGAGCCGACAAGAAGGTCGTGAGCGACTACGGCAAGGCTCTGAGCGAAGCACTCGGTGCCAAGAACGAAAAGGACAAGAACAAGATCGAAGAAGCCATCAAGAAGGCTGGCGAGAAGAAGCAGGGCGACAAGACCTATGCAGACATCTTCGGCGCTGGCGAACTCCCAGAAGCTGCCAAGTAGTCTGTCTCGCGTTTCACCCGCGAACACCGAAAGCTGCCTGATCTCAGGCAGCTTTCTTTTTTTGCTGCTTCCCCAATGACAAGGGAGCGGCAGGTGTCGACCTTCCTGGGCGTCGATCATCCCCACCGCGAATATGCCGACAACGCGTGTCGCTTATTCGGCCGCCAGCTTGCCGAATGTACAGAGAGCGACCCCCACTGGCTCACTTCCACCACTCCCCGGACAAGCCAAATGAACACGGAATGCCTATAGTTTCAACTCACAGCTCCGTTGTCTTCAAGCCCTCTGCCAAATGCCTTCGACGTTCCAGGAACTCACCCCCCAGAACTTTTCTTACAACAGCCCCCTCGGCTGGTGTCCGGCCTGCCAGGGATTGGGGGTCGAACGCGGCACCGGCCAGTCAGCGATCATCTCGAACCCTAATCTCTCGCTGAACCAGCGGGCGGTAAGCTTCTGGCCCGATCCAAAAACGAACCGCCTCTTTGCCCGCATGCTGCAGGCCCTGACAACGACCATCGGCGTCGATGCCGACCGTCCGTGGTACCAGCTCACTCCGCTCCAGCAGCGAGCCATCCTCTACGGGTCAGAGCAAGAGATCTCGGTCCCCTCCGATCCCGAAACAAAGCAGCCCGGCTTCCGCTTCGTGCATAAGGGGATCTATCCCACGATCGACGAAGCCACCCGCGTCAGCTACACCCACCGAGCCCTGTTCCAGGACCTCGTCGGCGAGCGACCATGCTCCGTCTGTGGTGGCGACCGCATGCGGGATGACGCTGCCGCGGTACGACTCAACGACACGACATTGCCCCAGCTGTGCCGCCTCCCGCTGACCGAGACACTCGAGTTCCTCAAGGGCATCAAGCTCTCCAAGGAGCAGAAGAAGGTCGCGGGGGACCTGCTGTCCGAGGCGATTCATCGGCTGGAGTTCCTCGTCGAGGTCGGGTTGCACTACCTGACGCTCGACCGGTCGATGCCGACCCTCTCCGGCGGTGAAAGCCAGAGAATTCGGCTGGCGGGGCAGATTGGCCGCGCCCTCACCGGTGTGCTCTATGTTCTCGATGAACCGACGATTGGCCTGCACCCGCGCGACAATGGTCGACTGATCGGGGCGCTGCACCGGCTACGCGACCTCGGCAACACAGTCGTCCTTGTCGAACACGACCGCGAGGTGCTGGAAGCCGCCGACCGGCTCTACGACTTCGGCCCCGGCTCCGGTCGAAACGGCGGGCGAGTGACTGCCGAAGGCACGCCGACCGAAATCCTCGCGATGCCTGAGCAGTCACTGACCGGGGCGTACCTCAGCGGTGCGAAGGCGATTCCGGTTCCGGAAACTCGGAGACTGGTGCGCCGCGACTCGACTGCCACGCCTGCTGTCAAAGAAACCGGCAAGAAGACTCCCAAGTCCAAATCTCTGTTTAACGAACCTGACCCCGTGAGCGGCAAGGCGTTAGCTGCCGCCCCTGGAGTGGGCGCGGTTTCAGAGCCAGCGGCTAGCACTTTGCCGCTGACCGATATGCGCAGCCTGTACGACATCCCCCCCGGTGGCAGCTGGATCGAACTCACCGGAGCCCGGCAGAACAACCTCCGTCAGGACGAGTTGCACATCCCCACCGGTGCGTTCACCGTGGTCACCGGCCTTTCCGGGTCGGGCAAAAGCTCTCTGATCATGGAGACCCTCGCCCGTGCCGTCGCGCGCAAGCTGACCCGCTCCGGCGAGGCTCCCGGTCCGCACGACGATCTGCGAGGTACCAGTAAACTCAACAAAGTGATCCTCGTCGACCAGTCGCCCCTGGGCACCACCCCAGCCTCGAACCCCGCGACCTACACCGGAGTCTGGGAGCCGATTCGCGATCTCTTCACAAGGCTCCCCGAGGCCAAGATCCGCGGCTTCAAGCCCGCTCGCTTCAGCTTCAACCGCCCCGGTGGACGCTGCGACGATTGCGAAGGGATGGGGCAGAAGAAGATCGAGATGCACTTCCTCCCCGATGTGTGGGTCGAGTGTACGACCTGTCGCGGCAAACGCTTCAACCAGGAAACGCTGACCGTTCAATACAAGGACCACTCGATCGCCGATGTCCTGAACCTCTCCATTGGCCAGGCCCTCGAACTCTTTGGCAACATCCCCAAGATTCGTGCCCCGCTGGCCACCCTCGCTGCCATCGGCCTCGATTACCTGACTCTGGGCCAGTCGGCTGCCACCCTAAGCGGCGGCGAGGCCCAGCGAGTCAAACTGGCGGCCGAACTCGCCCGTCCCAACAACGGCCAGACGCTCTACATCCTCGACGAACCCACCACCGGGCTGCACTTCGACGACATTTCGAAACTCATGAAGGTCCTCATGAGTCTGGTCGAGCAGGGCAACACCGTCGTTGTGATCGAACACAACCTCGATGTCATCAAAACCGCTGACTGGGTCATCGACCTCGGTCCCGAAGCGGGGGTCGATGGCGGCTGGATCGTGGCTGAGGGAACGCCGGAAGACATCGTGGAACAGGCGGCGTACTATCAGGGAAGAATGGAAGAAGAGGCCCAGGGCCAGGGGGCTCGGGCCAAGGGGAAGAAGGGGAGCCAGTCGTCTCCGTCGCTGACTCAATCTTCACTGGTCACGTTCACGCCGACGGCTTGGTCTGAAGCTCGCCGTGAAACGTACCTGAGCCAGACCAAACGCCCTGTCCCGATTCGCTCGTGGACCGGCGAATTGCTCACTCCGATCATCGAAAACGAAACTCGCGGCGAAATCGAAATCTTCCGGGCCGAGGAAGCTGCGAAGAAACAATCGGGCGACATCGACCTGCGGCACGTTGGCAAAGACACAGCTGCGCCGTGGCAGACCGACGGGCGGGCGTGGCATACACGTGACCGCATCTCCCACACGGGGAAACCCTGTCGCTGGGAGGGACCAGCTCTCGAACTGGTCATCGACGCTCTGGCTCAGCGGGATGAACTCGCTCCGGTCAACTGGAACCATCGCAGCGTCGTCGAAGTCATGTCGACCGAGAAAGCGGGAGGCTGGTTCCTGCATGCCCAGACCGGCGACGAGTGGTTGCTGACACTCAAGTTCCGCGTCAAGAAGGGGACCTTCGACGAGGCCGCTCTGCAGAAGCAGCTCCCGCTCAAACCACTCGATCAGCTCGACGAACTTCCGGTCTACGGACGCGGCGACCGCGTGAAGGTCAAGAACATCAAGGGACCGTTCCAGGAAGTCACGATCACCGTCCACTGGGCCCGCGAGATCGACACCCCCGCGTTCCAGAAGTTCCTCGCCTCCGCCGTCAACAGCTACCGCCAGCAATCGACCGCAGCTGCGCTGGTCGTCGGTGACCTCGCTCCGTGGAAGGTCCTGGGCCGGAAGTGGCACCTCTCCCGCAAGGGCTTCCCCAGTGCCAAACGCGTCGACTGGGACGCGGAGACGCTCGATCAACTCTTCACGCTGATCGAATCGATCGCGAAAGACTCGACCACCGAATGGGGCGGCAAGCAGACCGTCACCTGGACCCGCCCTGGCGAATCGAAGCCCGCCATCGAAGTCCACACAAAACGCCGCACGTCGATCGACCTCGAACTCTACGCCCCCGCCGGCACCTTCGGCCTTGGCCAGATCGCCACCCTCGGCGAAACCCGCGAAGTCGACACCGCCAGAGATGGCCGCCAGGCGATCAGGATCGGCTTGGTTGCGGCATCACAAGTCAGCGACACAGATCTCAAGAAGTTTTTGAAGCAGATTTGGCCTGTCTGACGAGTGGAACTCAGAACGCGGATTGCGATATCGTTGACGGTCTTGAGAAGCGAGTGAACGTACTTCTCAATTCCACAGCTCTCATCCCGACACCCTCAACGATCCCCCTCCATGTCTGACGCCAAAGTGACCCCGATGATGCAGCGGTATCTGGAGGTCAAGGCGGAGACGCCGGGGGCCATCCTTCTGTTTCGGATGGGGGACTTTTACGAGC
>QWOR01000223.1 GCA_003669575.1 Planctomycetota bacterium
GGAGTTGTCGGCGGAGTTTCGTACGCTCATTGAGCGAGGTCGACGCGGGCAACTCAAGGCCAACGACATGCAGGGAGCGGTCTTCACGATCACCAGCCTCGGCTCGTTCGGGGTTGATGCCTTCACACCGATCATCAACCTGCCGGAGACGGCAATCCTCGGTGTCGGAACCATTCGCAAGGAACTGGTCGTTCTCGACAACGGCAGCTTTGCCGCGCGCGACATGCTGACGCTGAGTCTGACCTTTGATCATCGAGTCATCGATGGGGCTCTAGCTGCAAGATTCCTGCAGGTGGTGACCGAAGCGATGCAAGCTCCGCCGGTGTGAACTGTGTCGTCGCGGATATGTGATGGTCCGAGGGACGATAGACATTGTTTCGGACCTCGTTCGTCTGTTCTTGGTCCGACTGAGATTTGTGGAGAGACTGGCAGCCAAAGACATCGCCGAGAAACTCGGGAAGACTGACGGTTAGATACGAGTGTTGCTTTCGCGGGCATTCAGTCAGTTACGGGTGATCATGAGGATCAAGTCCAACGTGGCTCGCTCTCGCTGCGGGTTGGTGAAGAGTTATTTTGCGGAACAGCGGACGAAGCTCAACCCATGAACTCAACGATGACCCGGTTGGCGACGCACCGTCCCTCGCGCGTCAGGCGGACATGACCGTCTGAAACTTCGAGGAGGCCGTCAGCAACCAGCTTGTCGAACTCCGGTCCGGCGAGGGTGGGGAGATCGATGCCGTAGCGGTCTTTGAATCGGGAGAGCGAAATTCCCTGGCTCTGGCGAAAGCCAACCATGACCGCTTCGCGAGCGGAGCCTTCACGGTCGAGTTGTTCGGACTCTCCGGCGGCGTTCTGGCCTGTGAGTGTGCGTTTGATCCAGGTCGTCACGCTGCGATGATTGGTGCGACGGATACCATTCACAAACGCAGCTGCGCCCGGACCGAAGCCAAAGAATGAATCGGCCTTCCAGTAGACTTGGTTGTGGCGACTCTCGAAGCCGGGGCGGGCGAAGTTCGAGATTTCGTACTGTGAGTACCCGGAGGTGGGGAGACGGTCCATCACGGCTTCATACATCTCCCGCTCGAGTGAGTCGGGGATCTGCTGCAGTTGGCCTTTCGAGAGGCGGGACCAGAAGGTCGTTCCGGCCTCAAATGTCAGACCGTAGGTCGAAATGTGCTGGACACCAAGCTGCGTGGCCTTGTCGATCGTACCGAGCCAGTGAGGGAGTGACTGGCCGGGGATGCCGAAGATGAGATCGATCGAGACGTTTGAGAACCGGGCGAGCAGACGGTGAATTGCATCGACGGCGATGGTCTCGTCGTGGTCACGTTCAAGGAGCTTGAGCAGCTCGCTGTCGAAGGTCTGGACGCCAAGACTGACGCGGTTGACTCCGGAGGCTTCCAGGACCTCCAGCTTGTCATCGGTGAGACCGGTGGGGTTGGCTTCGATACTCCATTCATATCCGGGGGCGAGTCGAAACCATTTCAACAGGATGTCGAAGAGTCGGCGCAGCTGATCCGCAGTGAGGAACGTCGGAGTACCACCACCGAGGAAGAGAGTGTCGACTTCTTGAGGAGAACCCAGTGAGGAGATCTCGATCTCCAGGGCTGTGAGGTAGTCATCGACGAGGTCGGGACGGCGCGCGATCAGGGTGAAGTCGCAGTAGCCGCAGCGGTGGGAGCAGAACGGGACGTGGATGTAGCACGCGCGTGGTGGGCGGTGCTTGAGGATAGGAGGAGGGGGGAGGTTAACCACGGAGGCACGGAGACACAGAGGAATGTGGAAGAAGAGATTTCGGTGTGATTGTGTCAGGAGTACACATTCGCGAGGTTATGGTTGGAAGCTGCGGGTGGCTCTGCGTTTTGTGTCTTCTCCGTGCCTCTGTGTCTCCGTGGTTATTCAAGGCTGTTGAGGTGAGCTGCGGTGTGATGCATCGGTGAATTGAGGAAGTCTCACTTGGCAGCTGGCAGGAGCTTCAGTTCGCGGAGCCAGTCGAGTGACTGGGTTTGCCAGGCATCCCACGAGGGGCCTTTGTAGCCGTTCAGGCCGTGCCCGCCGTTGGGGAGTTCGAGGTATTTGCTCGGGACTTTGTGGGCTTGGAGAGCCTCAAAGAACATGCGGCTGTTATCCGGCGGAACAGGGCCATCGTCGATGGCGTGGGCCAGAAATGTCGGTGGGGTCTGGTCGGTGACCTGATTCTCGTTGGAATAGAGTTCGATGAACTCGTCCGTGGGATTGGGACCGAGCAGGTTCGTCCTCGAGCCGCCGTGGGTCTTCTCGCCCATCGTGATGACGGGATAGACAAGGATCGCAAAGTCGGGACGACAACTGACCTTGTCGGTCGGATCGGTCGATTGAGGCTGTCCCGCGTCGAAGTGAGTGGCCGCAGTGGAGGCAAGGTGGCCTCCGGCCGAGAAGCCGATAATTCCGATGCGGGCTGAATCGATGCTCCATTCTTTCGCGTGGGCTCGAACGGTGCGGATGGCACGTTGGGCATCGAGCAGCGGTACCGAATGGCGACCGGATGGCAGACGGTATTCCAGAACCACGCCGGTGACACCCGACTGGTTAAGCCACTTCGCAATCCCGTGGCCTTCGGGTTGGATGGCGTGGCCCCCATACCCGCCTCCGGGGCAGATCACCACAGCTGTGCCATTGGGTTGGGCGGGGCGATAGAGAGTGAGCCAGACTTCACTGTCTTCGGTCTGGCCATCGCCGGTCGGGGCACGTCCATTCCAGAGGCCAATCTTCTGCGGCTCGAAATTTGGGCTGGCAGCGATCTTGAATTTCTCGCGGATCAGTGGGGCGAGGAACCTGGCGGTCTCGTCCCCGATGACATGATAACCCGCGAGGTTGGGGTGGCGATCTCCGAACCAGCCGGGGAGATCCCGGAAATGAGCATCAAGACAGTTGTCCATGACTTCCACGGTCGGCGGATTTCCATCGACGACGAAGGGCTTCACGAACTCTCGCTGGTTCTCGGGGATCTTGTCGAGCGGGTAACGGCGGTAATTGAGCATGTTCTCGCCGTGCTTAAGTTCCGCGGAGTAGCGCGGGTAGATGTCGAAGAGTGTGAGTTCTTCTGCTTTGGCGACGGCGATGTTCTGGTGATTGATCTGATTGCAGATGTCATCATTTCCGTAAGGAATCACGGTCATAATGATGATCTTGGCTTGCGGATGATCGGATTTGATGCGAGCGATCAACTCGTGGTAATCCTTGGGGAAATTCTCAGCGAAGTTCTCGCGCCGGGCCCTGTCGTTCAGGCCATAGCGGATGATCACGAAGTCGACTCCTGGCAGCTTGGAGGCTTCCTTCTCGTAGCGGCCCGAGTCGAGCAGCCGACGCAAGGTGTCGCCGTTCTGACCCAGATTAATGACGTTGGTGGGGGGCAGGTCCTTGTGCGTGGCCAGCTGGCCGCGAACCACATCTTCGAGGTGTGGCCCTTGAGGGACCATGCGGCGTGGGACGCTGCCCTCGGTCGTGCTGTCGCCGAGCAGGACGATCTGGACCTTGCCCTCATGTTCTGCACGGGCCATATGGCTCCCGAGAGTCATCCCGAGTGCCGTGACTAGAATCAGAGAAACTCGCATGATCATGATGCTCAGTGGAAGACGGGAGAGAAGGGGGCACGTCGAATAATCTCGACGGTTCGCACAATGAGTCAAATCAGTTGTCAGACGGAGCCGGTCCACCGCCGCCGCTGGCGGACCCGGCCTGGAAGCGGAAGCCGTCGGGGCCGAGGATGTTGGTCAGTTCCTGCTTGAGTTCAGGAACAGCGGAGACCGTGGCAGAGGTCGTCAGGAAGGCCTTGAGCGGTGTGCGGGTGGCGACAGCTGTGGCTCCGTTGGTGTGACCGTTCTCGTGATGGCCGTTGGTGCTGTGGCCGTTGCCGTTCCCGTTGGTGCCGTTTGCGGAGGACTTCTCCTCCCAGGTATCGATGACGAGAATCACCGGGGTCTTGCCCGGATGACGCAACAACAGGTCGCGGACTCGCGTCATGTCGCTCTCGTTGTGGAAGCCGCGGCGGAACTTGATGAGGACTTGTTTGGTGAATTCCTTTTCTGCCTGCTCCAATGTCATCAGCTTATTGATGATGACGTTCGGTTCACGGCTGCGGGCGTCGACGCGGCCACGGATCAGGATCATGGCGTCCTTCTTGACCTTCTCTCCGTGATTGGCGAAGTCATCGGGCCACATGATGCAGCGGACGACGCCGGTGGAGTCTTCCAGGTCGAAGTTCACATAGCGGCTGTTCCCATTGCGGCTCGGCTTCTTCGTCACTGCGGGTTTGATGGCTCCGACCATCCCGCCCAGAATGACCTCCTTGCCGTCGTCGAGATCGCGGAGGTCCCGCACCTGATGCTGTGTGTATGCACTCAGCTGATTTGAGAACTCAGTGAGTGGGTGCGAGGTCAGGTAGAAGCCGAGGACTTCTTTTTCCAGAGCCAGCTTCTGCCCGTGCGGAATGTCATCCGCTGGTGGCAGTGCGATCTCCAGTTCCGCTTGTGGTTCGGCACCGGCTTTGGGAGCAGAATCGAAGAGGTTGCGTTGGCCCTTGGCCTTGTCGCGGAAACGATTGGCTGCCGCCTGTACCGCACGGTCGAGAGCTGCGAGGTGTTGTGCGCGGTTGGGGCCGAGGCAGTCTAGACCGCCCGCCTTGATGAGGATTTCGAGCGATCCTTTCTGCAGGACCTTAGGGTCAATGCGTTCGGTCAGGTCGAAGATGCTCTTGAAAGGGCCGTTCTTCTGCCGTTCTTCCATGATGGCCCGCACGGGGGCGTCACCGACGCCGCGGATCGCACCGAGTCCGAATGCGACCTTGCGGAAGAGGCGTTTGGGAGTGGATGGTGGATCAGCGGTGGTCGCTGGCTGCTCACTCTCTGCAGCTGGCTGGCGAGTCTTTTTTCCCTTCTGGCCCTTGGCCTTCGGTTCCGGGGCCTGGGCTTCCTCTAATTCCTCGACCACGGTGAACTCGACATCGCTGAGGTTCACGTTGGGCGGGATGAGTTCCAGCTGCATACGGCGGGCGTCGTCAGCATGTTCCGCGATGCGTTCGCTGCTTTCCATTTCGCACGAGAGCAGAGCCGCCATGAACTCGCCGGGGTAGTGGGCCTTGAGATAGGCAGTCTGGTAAGCGATGGCCCCGTACGCGGTACTGTGTGACTTATTGAATCCGTAACCGGCGAACTTGTCGATCAGACCGAAGAGTTCGGTCGCTTGCTCGGCGGACATGCCGTTGCTCTGGGCACCGTCGATGAAAGTGCCTTTGTACTTCTCGATCTCGGAGAGTTTCTTCTTCGAAATGGCCTTAATGCATTTGTATGAGGATGCGAGTTCGATTCCGCCGAGGCGATTCAGAATTCGCATGACCTGTTCCTGATACACCATCACGCCGTAGGTCTCGGCCAGAACCGGGTCGACGATCGGATGGATCTTGGTGACTGCCTGTCGCCCGTTTTTGCACTCCACATAGGTCGTGACCATCCCGCCTTCGAGCGGGCCAGGACGATAGAGAGCGGAGGTGGCGATGATGTCCTCGAACTTGTCGGGACGCATCTTCGTGAGCAGGTCACGCATTCCGCCCGACTCAAGCTGGAAGATTCCTTTTGTTTCGCCGCGCTGCAGGAGGGCGAAAGTTTCCTTGTCGTCGAGTGGCAGGTCTTTGGGGACGATGTCGACGCCGCGGTGTCGTTTCACGTTCTTGACCGCGCGGTCGAGAATGGTGAGGTTGCGGAGGCCGAGGAAGTCCATTTTCAGCAGACCGGCCTTCTCGACTTCAGTCCACTGCGTGAGCACGTCCTCCTTGCCGGAAATCTTCTGCAGGGGCACGTACTCGACCAGCGGTCGGTCGGCGATCACGACCCCCGCGGCGTGGGTTCCCGCGCTCTTGGCCAGCCCTTCGAGGGCCATCGAGAAATCGAGGACCTCTTTGATCTGGGGGTCTTTGTCGTACTCTCCCTTGAGGTCGGGGCTCTTTTCGAGGGCGTCCTTGAGCTTGATGTTCAGTTCTTCGGGAATCATCTTCGCGATGACATCAGCCCGTTTGAGGTCGACGCCAAGTGCGCGGCAGACATCGCGCACCGCAGCCTTGGCCTTCAGGGTGCCGAAGGTACCGATCTGGGCGACGTTGGCGTAGCCGTACTTCTCCTTCACGTACTGGATGACCAGTTCGCGGCGTTCCTGGCAGAAGTCGATGTCGATATCGGGCGCTTCGGTTCGATTGGGGTCGAGGAAGCGTTCGAACAGCAGGTCGTACTTGATCGGGCAGACATCCGACAAACCAAGCACGTAGGCCACGATGGCGCCACAGGCTGAACCTCTGGCGGAGCAGGGGATGCCCTTATCGCGGGCGAAGCGGGCGAAGTCCCAGACGATCAGGAAGTAGCTGGCGAAGCCCATCTTCTCGATGGTGCTGAGTTCGAAGTTGAGGCGGTCGAGATATTTTTGCTCCGGGTTGTCGCCGTACCGCCATTTCAGACCTTCCGTGGCGACTTCACGCAGATATTGAGCGTCGGTCTGGCCGGGCGGAGGGGTGAACACGGGGAAGTGTCGCGTCGTCAGGTCGAGATCGATATCGACGCGGTTGGCGATCTCCTGTGAGCGGGCGACCGCTTCGGCCATCCTGGGGAAGGCGGCGTACATCTGCTCGGGGGATCGGATGAAGAGCTGATCGGTGTCGATCTTCATCCGCTTCTCGTCGCTGCGAACCGACTTGGTATTCACGCAGAGCAGCACGTCGTGCATCGCGGAGTCGGTCTGGCAGAGGTAGTGCGCATCGTTGGTGGCGACGAGTGGCAGACCCATGCGATTGGCGAGCAGCGTGGTCGCCTCGGCACATGACTGCTGGATCTCGACCCCGCCGTCCTGAATCTCCATGTAGAAGCGATCACCGAAGAGGTTGGAGAACCAGTGGACCAGGCTCTCGGCCTTTTCCTTCTCGTCAGCCAGCAGCAGTCGCGACAGTTCGCTCGAGGCACAGCCCGACAGACAGATGATCCCTTCGTGGTGGGCGGCGAGCAGCTCTTTATCGATACGCGGACGGTAGTAGTAGCCTTCGAGGTAGGCTGCCGACGACATCTTGATGAGGTTTTGAAACCCCTTGCGATTCATCGCCAGCAAGGTCAGATGGTACGCCGCATCCTTCATGCGCGAGGCTGTGCGGTCGGTGCGATGACCGGGAGCGATGTAGGCCTCATAGCCGAGGATAGGGTTCACGCCCGCGTCTTTGGCCTTCTGGTAGAACTCCAGAGCCCCATAGAGATTGCCGTGGTCGGTGATCGCACAAGAGTTCATCCCGAGCTCTTTGACCTTCTTGATCAGGTCGGGAATCTTGCTGGCACCGTCGAGCAGCGAATAGTGCGTATGGCAGTGCAGGTGGGCGAACGGACGTGTTTCACTCATGATCTGTTGCCAGTGCCTCGTGCAGGTTCATCAGGACCGGAGAAGGTCCGAGGGGCGATGAGTGGGTATTGTCCCCGTTCGCCGACTGAGACTCAAGCAGGGGGGAAGCGGTTTATGGTTGATTGTTTATGAGGGAGTCAGGTTTGATGTGCTATTCAATGCAAAACGGCTTGTGACCCAGAGGATCACAAGCCGTTAAGTTTTCCCGGTAGGGACAAGAACTACTTAGCAGCTGGTGGCTCTGGTGCGTTCGCAGGAGCAGCGGCAGCTGGAGCTGCTGCGGCACATGCGCTGCAAGCAGGAGCGGCGCAGCTGGTGCAGCCGTTTCCGCAAGGAGCAGCACAAGCAGGAGCAGCGCCGCAGCCGTTGCCGCAAGGAGCTGCACATGCAGGAGCAGCAGCACAGCCGCCGCAAGGAGCTGCACAGCTAGGAGCTGCACACGAAGGAGCACAGCACTTGGTGCGGGTGCGTGGAGCACGGCAGCACTTCTTGCAGCGAGCCTGTGCGTCGCCAGCGACCAGGACGAGTGCCAGCAGAGCACCAAACACAAACATCAACTTACGAACCATTTCGAACTCCTCGCTCGACCTCGGAAGATCCATCAGTTGCAGGGTGGCTCCGAGAATGCCCAACAAAGTTCCCTGCAACACTCCCCCCGGTTCGAATTGGTGTCTACGCAGACATTCCAGGTGGAAGCAACGTGACTCAACTTAGCGATTGAGTGAGTTCTGTCAAATGAGGCAGCTTTGCCGGTAATACAATTTAAACAATTTCTTGGAACTCGTTTGCGTCGCTCCAGAGGGGAAATCTGCCTTGTTGGCGCGCTAAAGTGCTTGTTGCTTGTGCGAAACATCCCTATAAGCTGAGTGAATGATTGCCGGGGAGAGGCAAGCGGCTGGGGAGTGATCTTCGGTCGTATGGTGCTGGGCCATGACAGCTTTCCCGTGAGGCCAGAATGCCGTCTGTGATTGACCGCACCCCATTCGACAGCATTGTCGAGTATGGTCACCACGAAGCCTGTTTGCACAAATACAACCGCTCTCACAAGGCTCGTTGTGACCTCGGCTCGCGGGCGTACGCCGAGTGGTTTCAGCAGTACTGGGTGGTCTTTTGCCATCACCGCTGGGTGCAGTACCTGTATGCCGAGCGGGAATTTCCTGAATTCCGCCAGCCCAAATACCATGGTCGAATTCGACGGGATTCGAATGGGCGGATCTGGGCAGCGGGAGCGGAACTTTGCCCCCGAACCGTGGCATTTGTTCAACGCATGTTTCTGCGTGAGAATCGCCCCTGGGAGATGCTGACCTTCGTAAACAATCGCCGGGAAATTGGCCAGCTGGGCTACGATTATCAGGAAGTACGAAAGTTCCTGATCGAATTCGGAATCAATGAGTGCCGCTTGAATTGGCGGGATTTCTTTGCTGTCGAAGAATGTCAGGTCAAGGCTGAGTACCGACGCTTGTTTGGAGTGCGGGCGTAGCTTGATTTCGCCTCCATCCGGCTCCCCCGCTGTCGGCGGATCTCGTATGATCGCCGTGACTTTCCGGATTTGATCGAAGGCGGTTGGTGTCTCAATGTGCCCGCAGCGACGTTCTGCCCTGATTCTGTTCGCAGTGGCGTGGTCGCTTCGGATCGCAGCGGTCTTGATGATCCACTATTACCTGCAGCATATGGCGGTTCCCCCCCGGCAGTTCGTGATCGAAGGAGACGCCGACGGATATTGGCAGCTGGCTCACCAGATCGTGGAGGGCAAGCCCTATCAGATCTATACGCCTCCGAGGCAGGTCCTCCGCATGCCGGGCTTTCCGCTGATTCTGGCGGTGTCGATCCGTCTCTTTGGTGACAGCCTGCTCGCGGCACGGCTGGTGCTCGCTACGATCGGTGCTCTGGGATGCGTGGGAGTTTATCAGCTGGGGCTGCGACTCGTCGGACAACGTGTCGGTTTCATTGCGGGGGGGCTGGCAGCGATTTCGCCGGTCTTTGTGGGCTTTAGTGCCATTGAGTTAACTGAAACTGCGTTTGCGGTGTCTTTGGTGGCAGGGTTGTTGCCGCTGGCTCCGTGGGCTCGCGCGGAAGGACCTGCTGTTGACGCGAACGGGCGCTCAGCCGCGATTCGAGCGGGGATTGTGGCAGGATTGCTCGCGGGAGTGGGGTGTTACCTGCGGCCGAGCTGGTTGTTGTTTCCGCCCTGTCTGGTGGTGTGGCTCTGGTTGTTGAAGCGGACCTCCTCGAGGTTGCTGCTGGCTGGTTGTACGGTGGTGTTCATGGTGGCGAGTCTGCTTCCCTGGGCCATTCGCAATCAGCAAGTGACGGGGCATTTTACGCTGACGACATTCTGGATGGGGCCCAGCTTGTATGATGGCTGGAACATGCAGAACACCAATGGGGACAGTGACATGGCGTTCTTCGACCAGGAAAACTTGATGTCGAAGATGTCTGAATATGAGATGGATCGCGAGTATCGAAAACGGGCGTGGGTGTTTGCCTTCGAGAATCCGGGACGCGTGGCGGAGCTCGCGTGGAAGAAGACGCTGCGTTATTGGAACCCGTTTCCGAATGCCGACCAGTTCAAATCTCGACGCTCGCTGATGGTGGTGTCGCTGGTCTGGTATCTGGTGGTCTTTGTGCCGGGGGTGGTGGGAGTCTGGAGGCTGCGACGGTCGCTGGGGGTGCTGGCGATGACGGCGGGACCAATTCTCTACTTTGCGGCCCTGCATCTGGTCTTTGTCAGTTCCGTTCGTTACCGGCTGCCGGGGGAGTATCCGATGCTGATCCTGTCGGCGGTCGGGTGGGAGGTCCTCCTGCTTCGAGGGCGGTTTAAACGATGGTTAGGCCCCGATAATACAGCCGTGATTTGATGCAGCTGGGAGGCGTATCTTTTTTCTGGCATGTTGTTTATGGAGAATTCGATGTGAAAGTCTGCGGTTTGGAGCGGTTGTCAGCGTATCATGCGATGACCTCTGGCATCTGGTCGTCCAGCCTCAATATTTAGTGGAAATTCGCGATTCGGGACGATATTATCCGCCAGTTGTGCTGGTCCCTTAGTTCCCCTCCCGGACCGGTTGATCGACTTCACGATGACGTCTTGATGATGAGTCTGCAGTCTCGGGGATTCGGAATCTACGAGACGGTGGTCGCGCGGGAGCGCACATAAAGATGGACGTGCTGCTGAAGGGGTATTCAGTCAACCCGCCGACATGGTTCTACCTGTCGACACTGTTGATCCTGGCTGTCTTCTACCGCTTCAATCGCATCTGGTCCCTGCGAAACGTGGATCTGGTCCTGCTCTTGTTGGCGGCGCCTGGTCTTCTGTTTGTACGTAATGTGGACAGTCGCCAGATGGGTTACATCTGGTTGTTCTCGTTGTCGGGGCTCTACCTCGCTCGTCTGTTATTCGATCCTGTCCTGCAGCGTCGTCCCCAGCTGGGGCAGAACCTGAACAGTGGCGGGCTGATATTCCTGTGCGCTGCGGCGTTCGTGTTCCTCTCAACAAAAGCCATTACCGATACGCTGCCGCGATCGACTTCGGTCACGGTCCAGGCCGCAGAAGCGATGAACAATCGGACCAGCGTGCCCAATCCCCCAGAGGTGCAGGGGGAGCCCGCACCGGGGCCTGCTGCTACATTGATCGCGGCACCGGTTGAGTTTGTGTTCGAGGACCTCACAGCTCGGATCCTGTCGATCCTGACCCACGGAGCGGTCGTCGCCGGCTTGATCGTGGCGGGGAAGAAGTTGTTTGGGGATCTTCAGCTCGGGCTGGCCGCCGCGACGCTGTATATGCTGCTGCCTGGAACAGCCTATGACGTGGGTAAGTTCAATCATGTGTTGCCGGCCGCACTGATCGTCTGGGCGATCGTCTTCTACCGGAAGCCCGTCGCCTCGGGGATCTTGCTGGGGCTGGCCAGTGGTGCGATGTTCTTCCCGGTGTTCCTGTTGCCACTCTGGTTCGCGTTCTATGGCCGACGTGGCAGCTGGAAGTTCGGACTGGCCCTGGGCGGTGTCGCACTGGTGCTCATCGGCAGTCTGGCGCTGACCTCCTTCGATGTGCCGACGTTTGTGAAAAAAATCGTGGGCTCAATCGATCTGGAAGTGTTGGCCTTCCGGTCGGATTCCAAGATGCAGGGATTCTGGAAAGAGGCTGAGTATCTGTCGGTGTATCGGCTGCCGGTGATTGCCCTGTACTGTATCCAGTTGATCCTGCTGACCTGGTTTCCTCGCCAGAAGAACGTGGAACATCTGCTGGCCCACTCCACGGCAATCATCATCAGCACGCAGTTCTGGTATACGCAGCAGGGCGGCGTTTACGTGTTGTGGTATCTGCCGATGTTCCTGATGGTCGTGTTCCGTCCGCGTCTGTTGCACCTGTTGCCTCCGGATGGACAGCTGGAGGAGAACGCGGTCTCGATTCGGGAACGCAAAAATATCGAGGCGGCCCCGGCGGCGGGGGGCGTGCGATCGCAGTTGTATCGGTAAGGTTTTCACATGCTGGCCCGATTGAGGGGCTGAGTACGAAGGCTGATTGAGAACGTGAAACACAAACAGCCCAGCGGAAAGCCCGCTGGGCTGTTGCGTTTGGTGTTGAAGTACTGATGTCGGATGCAAGTTGCTGTTGCTGGCCCCCTCACCCCGGCCCTCTCCCCCGCAGCGGAGTCTTCTCGATATTTCGAGTCGCTTGCGGGGGAGAGGGAGGAAGAGTGTCGGCCGAGTTCACGCTGGATGTTGGAACTAACCCAGCTGGCGACCGAGGGCGGTGGCGACGATGCGGCACTGGTCCATCGCCTTGGCGAAGCCTTCGGGCGAGATCGTCTGGCTGGCGTCGCTCATGGCCTTCTTGGGGTCGGGATGAACTTCGACAATCAGGCCATCTGCACCGCAGGCGACCGATGCGGTACACATCGGAGCAACCAGCGAAGCAATTCCGGTTCCGTGGCTGGGGTCGACGACGATCGGCAGGTGAGTCCGCTCCTTGAGGTACGGCACGCTGGCCAGGGGAAGGGTGAACCGCGTGTGCGTTTCGAACGTGCGGATGCCGCGTTCGCACAGGATGACTTCCTGGTTCCCCTGATCGAGTATGTACTCGGCAGCCAGAAGGAACTCTTCCATCGTGGCGGATGGGCCGCGCTTCAGGAGGACCGGCTTGCGGACCTTGCCCACCGCTTCGAGCAGATGGTAGTTCTGCATGTTACGGGCCCCGATCTGCAGCACATCGGCGTACTGG
Organism: Planctomycetota bacterium; assembly: GCA_003669575.1. GTDB lineage: Bacteria > Planctomycetota > Planctomycetia > Planctomycetales > Planctomycetaceae > TH-plancto1. The sequence goes on from QWOR01000223.1 coordinate 12,623, forward strand.
GCAACCAGATCGACATGATGCGGGGTCATCACCTCCGTCACGACGGCCAGACCGGTGACATCTCGCGCAGCTGCGAGGAGTTTCAGGCCCTCTTCCTTCATGCCCTGGAATGAGTAGGGGCTGGTGCGGGGCTTGAAGGCTCCACCACGCAGAGCTGTGGCCCCGGCCGCTTTGACCTTCACAGCTGAGTCGATGATCTGTTCTTCGCTTTCGACGGAGCAGGGGCCCGCGATCACGCCGATGCGTCCACCACCGATGACCAGATCACGGACCTTGATGACGGTCGGCTCGGATTTGATTTCCCTGCTGGCGACCTTGTAGGGAGCGAGGATCGGGACGACCTGCTCGACTTCTTCGTAGCTGGCGAGGGTGTCACGTTCGCTGCCGCGTTTGTCACCGATGGCGGCGATTACGACGCGTTCGGTGCCCTGGATGATGTGAGCCTTGAGGCCGAGTTCTTCGACCCGACGGGCCATCAGTTGAACCGATTCTTCGGTTGTTCCACGCTTCATGACGACGATCATCAGTCTGGCCTTTCAGGCAGGAGAAACGATTTGAATGCGGGGGAAAAGAAAAAGGCTCCTGAAATCACGGGGATTTCAGGAGCCTTGGTTGGTCAGGAGTTGGCGTCACGCACCACTTTGACCCGGCCCGGAAATCCCGGTGGGGCTAAAAAAGTAGTACCGCCAATACGAGCCGCTCGTGGAGCGATATCGCTGGGGGCTCGTGATGGAGGGACGCGTTGACATGTCAATCAGTGTGTGCGGCAGGCTTGCAGTCGTCAAGGGGGCAATTCACAAATCGCTCGATTTCTTGACCAGCGAACGGCGGACTCAGGTCTGCGGCTCGCGGGCGGGTTGCTGCGAGGCAGGAATTTATCGATGATCCGGCGGCTTCTTTCACTGCCATTGCTGCGAGATCCGGAATGTCCTCTGACGCGCCCGTTGAGAACCCGACCGCTGATCGTCCCTCGTTGTGGACCTCGATGCGCAGGCATGAGGACTGGTGGGCCATCTGGATTGGTGGGCTGGCGCTACTGATCATCGTCGGTTCGGTGATGTGGAACACTCCACCGGAGGGAAAGCCGCCGGTCAGTGCCTTGAAGGATTATCTGGCCAAGCCGGGGAAATGGTCGCAGTCGCCAATCGATGCGTACAAAGCCAAGGACGGTTCGTTTGTGTGGAAGGGGATCCTCGGCGTGGGCGTGCTGTCGGGGTTGCTCTTCGCGATCGGGCAGGCGGGGATGGGGAAATCGCCGATCAGATTTCTGAAAGGGTTTGTGGTTATCTTCCTGATGGCGTTGCTTACGTATCTGCTGTCAGAGCAGGAGATCATCAAGTACTACAACCTCGAGTACCCGCTGTGGGGGCTGTTGGTGGGGTTGCTGGTGAATCTGACTGTGGGAGTGCCGGGATTTCTGCAGCCCGCCTTGCTCACGGAGTTCTATATCAAGACGGGACTCGTGCTGCTGGGCGTTGAGGTGTTGTTGCCGAACCTGATTGCACTCGGGATCCCCGGGATCTGCGTGTCGTGGGTGGTGACTCCAGTGGTTTTGATTACCACATTCATCTTCGGGCAGAAGGTCCTCAAGATGGAGTCGGCAGCCCTGAACATGGTCATATCGGCCGATATGTCGGTGTGTGGGGTCTCAGCTGCGATTGCGACGGGGGCGGCGTGTCGGGCGAAGAAGGAAGAGATTTCACTGGCGATTGCACTGTCGCTGGCGTTTACGGTCGGAATGATGGTGGTCCAGCCCTACATCATCCGGCTGACCGGGATGAACGAGGTGGTGGCCGGGGCCTGGCTCGGAGGCACTATCGACTCGACCGGAGCCGTCGCAGCTGCGGGGACGCTGGTGGGGAAGGCGGCAGAGCAGACAGCCATCACGATCAAGATGATTCAGAATATCCTGATTGGAGCTGTGGCGTTTGGAGTGGCGACCTACTGGGTCTCGCGAGTGGAGCCGGGGCGCGAAGGTGTGCGTCCCGATCCGTGGGAGATCTGGTACCGGTTCCCGAAGTTTGTGCTGGGGTTCCTCTTGGCGTCGCTGGTGTTCTCGTTCCTCGCCGGTTCGGGAGAGGCGGGCAACGCCCTGGTGACAGCCACGACGGCGGTCTCGAAGGATCTGCGGGCGTGGTTCTTCTGCATGGCGTTCGTGTGCATCGGGATGGAGATCGACTTCACAGAACTGAGGCGGAACCTGCAGGGCGGGAAGCCGATGGTCCTGTATGTGTGCGGCCAGACATTGAATCTGGCCTTATCGCTTTTCATGGCTTGGCTGATGTTCGGTGTCGTCTTCAAGTCGGCGAGCGATGAATTGATGAAGAAGGCCTATGCCGAGCACAAAACTCCGGCTGCTGTTGTGAGTCCGAAGTGAGCAAATTTGATCGGATCCAGTCTGGCTCGGCACCGTCGGTATGGCTGCGAGGGGGACGGCTCCTCGTTGCCGTGAAGGTTGTCGGCGTGATGTGGCTGGTGGTCTTGCCTCGCTGGGCCCAGGAGCCAGCCATGCGGGCTGCTTTGAGGACGCACACCGACCGGAACATTAACGGGTCAGCGACCTACTACACCGAAAACCCGGCGGCACTGACCGCAGTTCGTGATCTGCAACAGCTGCAGAAGGAGCAGCCGCACCTGCTTTGGCGACCCTAGTGGACTGTCGATGATCGCTCCGCGATCATCGACAGTAGAGCACCATGAACAAGGCGATGAGCTGCTACTTTCGGTGCAATTTATTACCTTGAAAAGAGTTGTATTGATTGGGTGGCCGTGGCGATGATGTATTGCGCCGCAGGTCACCGAGGCGATTTTGCGGGTTATGACGGTTTTTCTGAAGAATCGGGGGCCGCGTGTCGATGAAACAGTAGCGATTGTCGCTGGCATGGCTCCTGTTGGAGCTGCACCTGACTTCCTCGACCTGTGAGCAACGGAATGAATCTCACGAATCATCACTTCAAGACACTGGGTGTTTTGGCCGGCTGTCTGCTGATGGGAAGCATGGTGGGATGCCAGACGACCGTCGGTGGCCAGACCCTGCCATCGCCCGATTTCCTGCGGGACGACATCC
>QWOR01000034.1 GCA_003669575.1 Planctomycetota bacterium
ACATCAGCTTCTTCGGCGTTCACCTTCAGGCCGAGTTCTTCGGCACTGGTCCGGATGCCCGCAATCGCCTCGGGGGCGAAGTCGATGGCGGTCACCTTGTACCCGCAGCGGGCGGCTTCGAAGGCCTCGTGTCCCGGCCCACTTCCGATCACTCCGATATGGGCTCCGGCCGGGAGGTGGCCCTCCTGCAACAACCGTGCAATGGGCGGGGCGCAGCGACCTTTGTCCCAGCCAGCCTCGTTGGTCTGGTACAGAGCACTCCAGTATTCGGGCTGTGAGACATCGGTCATGGGGCACAGCCTTCGTAAGTTCAAGAGTGCGGCTTGAATGCGGCGAATGCTCGCATGCGGCCTCTCTCTTCGTAGAGATTGTCGGTAACTTCGCTGCCGCCTTCAATGGCCCACGGAGTAATCTCCAGGCTCAGTTTCGTTGTTGAGTGCGTTGTTATAACCTCATTGCCTCTGCGACATGGATGTCGAGGCAACAACCTGTGACCACGGATTCCTGCCGATGCTCAATTACGATCCGCACGACTGGACCAACCATCTGTTCGACATTGAGGGATCGCTGGTTCACGAGATTATCGGTCGTGTGACAGCGTGCGTGGTGTGGGCGACGATTGTGACTCTGCTGGAGGTCTATGGACCGGCGTGGTTTCGACATTTTGTCTTTCCGGAGACGGCTCATGCTCTGATCGGTGCGTCGCTCGGTTTGTTACTCGTTTTTCGGACGAACTCGTCTTATGACCGTTTCTGGGAGGGGCGGAAGCTGTGGGGAGCGATAGTTAACACGACGCGTAATCTCGCGAGGCAGGCGTCGACCTGGCTGGCCAAGGATCCTGATGCGGCCAACGAGACCATCCGCTGGACGATCGCATTCTCCTTCGCCACGATGAGTCGCTTGAGGGGGAAAAAAGACTTGGGCCCTATGGAGCGAGAATTGCCCGCAGCCAAGACCCAGGCCGCGCTGCAATCGGGGCACGTGCCACTGGCCACGCTACGAAATATCTCCGCGATCGTCCTTGAGTCCCGAAATCGCAGCCTGATCGACAGCCACCAGTTACAGTCGATGGACCAGAGCGTTCAGTTGCTGGCTGATCATTGCGGAGGCTGCGAGCGAATCCATTCCACCCCGATGCCGTTCGCGTACACGGTTCATCTGCGGCGGGCGTTGATGATCTACTGTTTTACGCTGCCGTTCGCCCTGGTCGAAAAGTTTGGTCTGATCACGATTCCCGTGACGCTGGTGATCGCTTATGTGCTGTTCGGCATTGAAGAGATCGGCGTCGAGATTGAGGACCCGTTCGGGGACGATGTCAACGACCTGCCACTGGAGAAGATCTGTCTGGGGATCGAGGAGAATCTGAAGGAGATGGAGGTGGCGTAGGCGATGGCGGCTCGCTATGAATTGCTTGAAAACCGGTCGTTCGCTGAAGGTGGCGGTGACCGCAAGGTTGGTGGTCTGATACACTCCCCGCACAGTCAGGCTCACATCGCCTGCCAGATGATTCTCCCCCTGTCCCTAGGCCCTTCGCCCTGGCCCATAGGCCTCTCTTCTCCCATGCACAACGGAAAACTCTTCATCGAAACGGTCGGTTGCCAGATGAATGTGCTCGACAGCGAGCTCGTCGTCGCAGCCTTACGGCAGCAGGGATACACCCTGACCGACAAGATCGGGGACGCAGATACGGTTCTCTTCAACACCTGTTCCGTGCGTGAGCATGCCGAGCAGAAGATCTACTCCTCATTGGGCCGGATCAAGTATTCGAAGAAGCGTCGTCCCGAGCAGGTGATCGGCGTCATCGGCTGCATGGCTCAGAAGGACCAGGAGAAGATTTTCCAGCGAGCCCCGCATGTCGACATCATCGTCGGCACCGGACAGCTGGGCGAGATTCCGCGTCTGGTCGACGAAGCCCGGGCGACTCGTAAACGGACGGTGGCTGTCAGTCTCGATCGCAAGGAAGGTTCGCGGCTGGAGGTGGCGCAGTCGTTCGAGAGTTACGATCCGCTGCGAGATCCGGAGATGCGCCCCAGCCCGTGGCAGGCCTATGTGCGGATCATGTTCGGGTGTGATAAGTTCTGCACCTATTGCGTGGTGCCGATGACGCGCGGGCCGGAGCAGTCACGTCCGGTGGCTGACATCCTCCGTGAAGTGCAGGCTCTCGCCAATCAGGGGGTCCGCGAGGTCACGCTGCTGGGCCAGACGGTCAACAGCTTCAAGCACACTGCCGACGGCAAGCTGTCGCGGATGTCGGATCTGCTCCTGGCGATTCACGACACGCCGGGGATTCAGCGGATCAAGTTCGTCACGAACTTCCCGAAGGACATGGGCGATGACCTGCTGCAGGCAATCCGCGACCTGCCGAAGGTGTCGCGTTATCTGCACGTCCCGCTCCAGCACGGGAGTAACGACGTGCTCAAAAGGATGAAACGCGGGTACACGGTCGAAGAGTATCGCGACATGATGCATCGCATCCGCGAGACGATCCCCAATTGTGCCGTATCGAGCGACTACATTGTCGGGTTCTGCGGCGAGACCGAAGAGGAGTTCCAGAAGTCCCTCGAAACCGTCCGCGAGTTCCGCTTCAAGAACAGCTTCATCTTCAAGTACAGCGCCCGCCCCGGCACCAAGGCCGACGAGTTGTGGAAAGACGACATCCCGGAGGATGTCAAACGCCGCCGCAATAACGAGCTGCTGGACGCGCAGAACGAGATCTGCGAAGAGACCAATGCCCAGTTCATCGGCCAGCGGGTCGAGGTTCTGGTCGAAGGTCCGAGCAAGTGGACCAACAAGGGGCTGACGCGGAATGACGGCCGCATGGCTGAGGACGCGAATCTGGCGTATCCGATGCCGGGAGTGGTGGAGGCAAGCCAAGGGCCGAGGGCAGAGGGCCTAGGGCCAGAGGAAGAGGGCCACTCGCACGATCATGACCACGACCATGATGACTGCGGTTCATGCAATACCGATGTCGTCCAACTTCAGCTTCCCACTCCTGCCCTAGGCCCTGGCCCCTCGCCCCTAGGCCCCTCTTCCGGTCCCATCCAGCTCGTCGGCCGCACGACCTGCGACCGGATTGTCGTGTTCGAAGGGAATCCCCGTCTGGCCGGGACTCTGGCCCACATCGAGATCACCGACTGCACGCAAACCACGCTGCTCGGCGAGATCGTCACACAACAGATCCAGCACGGGTCATTCCCGGGGTTGCCGATTCTGGCGTAATGGAGAGGCGGCCAGGAGGATCCAGAGGAGCTAGGCCGTCAAGACGTTGGGTGGCCCTGTTTGCTCGCAAACAGGGGCGAGCAGCCGCAGGGAGGCACTTGTCCACGGATGTCGATCAACATCCAAAAGCCTCCACGGCCTTCGGCCCCCAAAGGTTGCAAGCAACCTGGGCTACCCCGCTATGCCCGCCGTTAAACGCAATCGTCGGCTCATGCTGCCTACGTTCTCTTCATACCGATCGCTACTAGCGATGCCAATCACGACAATGTTACCGAGCACGAACCATTTCTTCGCAGACAACCAGAAAGATGGATTTTCTTGTTTCTGCATGTGAGAGTCGGGGCGATCCTACTGCACCTCTTTTTCCTTGAGTGCCGAAGCCTGCAGCCCGCTAACGATTTCCAGTCCCGGATCATTCGGCAACAATTCCTTGAATTCAGAAATCAATTTCGCTGACTCCTCGAGTAGTCCTAACATTTGGTAAGTGCGGGAGAGGTGATCGAATACTCTTGCCAGATACCCTCCACGACCTTTGGCGATCGATTCTTTGTCGGCGGCCAGGAAGTCATCGTGGTACTTGGAAAGCACCAATTCGTACGCCAACTTCGCATTTTTGTAATCCCCCCTTCGGAAGTAGTCCTCCGCCGAGTAGTAATGCAAAATTCCTGTCCCACTATCGGAGGGCTGGCTCTGTGCCCAGTCTTTGATGAATGACTGATATTCATCGCCTCCATGGGGGTAGGCCAGCGAACTGTAGCTGCGGGCGTAAAAACTGGGGGGCTGGCGACCGCTCGGAATGTTTCGAATCAGGTCGAGCGCCTTCAGGGCCTCGCTCTTTTGGCCAGCGTTCAACGCAGACACGATCAGAGATCCCGCGAATTTTTCTTGATCGTAGCCGAGCGACTTAACGCCAATTGGTCCTTCGGCGTCACCCATGGATTCCAAGATCCCCAATCCTTGACGATTGGCGATGGTGGCTCGACTTGGGTCGCCCAGAATACCCGAAGCCATTTCCGCAGTCATTGAGCTCGCGATGAGTTGACGTTCTGAGAGCTCCAAACGTCGCCCTGATTCGGGCAACTTCTCGGCCTCAAGCGTCAAATTCACAAAAGCATCAATGGTGAGTTGCGCCAGTCGCTTCGCCTCCACTTCGTTGTTTGATTCAATCGCCTGAAACGCAAGATGCCGGCGAATCTCGCCCAGTTCCATATACCACAATGCTTTGCGGTACGAGTCCTTCAACGTCTGAATTGCTCGGATCGCTATCAACTCCGAACGAGCATAATCTCTCGCACCATTTGTGAGAGAAACCGCATGTGTCATCGCAATGTTATAGAATGCCGAATCAGGATTTGCTGAGGCGACTTCCAGAAGCAACGTGGACCAACGCGAATACTCGTCAGCAGTCAAAAGGTTTTTCGCGGGCACCTTCCCCAAGGCACGTACCACGACCTGCACGGGATCCTCCGCGGCTGCTGTTGCAGAGACTATGCACGAAATCACCACAGCTGCGATCGCAGCGACCATGCACGAAATCACTACGGCTGAGTTCGCGCGACGGCCGAATACACTGATCCATGGGACTAGTCGTTCACCGCGAATGCCTGAAGTCATTCTTCATGTCCTTGAATTGAAATCACCCACCGGACTGACACGTTATTGCCGGGACGCCGCAAGCTTCATTGCGACACAATTCGCTGGCTGCACTTCCTGTTTGATACTTGCCCGACCCACTAGATGTTTTCGTCCCCATATTCTCATCGCTAGCTGGATTCCAACAACTGCACATCGAGTTATCCTCAGCATAGTGCGCTGACTGACGCTTCGCCTTGTAAGTGTGAGTGATCTCAACCTTCCGCTTTTCCGAACCTCCATTGTTCCTTTGGAGCACACCCTACGGCATTCTTGCACAGTTCGCCAGTGGATGCGGTTGCAGTTGTTCCAATGCTCACACGGCTTTGAGTAACACACGTCCAGTAGTGGCGAGTCAAAGCACTCGCCTGTGGCACCCGATCAGTCAGGCAAAACGCTGATGATATTAACCTACGTTCGCGGTTCCCGGCGGGTGGGTGGCAGGGTCAGCAGCGCAGCGAATGGCCCTGACGGTGACCAGCGTGACAGGTCTGCTCTTCCGGGCCTTCGCCAAGCCTCAGACCCGGCCACCCTGTCGTGAGGAATGCTCTCGCAGGGCCGCCAGTGGATACGCACTCAGTCGCTGACATGCTCACATAGATAACGGCATTGGCGAGTCAAAGCACTTGCCAGTGGCACCCGATCAGCCGGACAAAACCCTGATGCTATTACCCTACGTTCGCGGCTCTCGGTGCGGCTTGGGATGCTCGACCGTGGCGGTGCGGTAGGGTTCGGGGCGGGGGGAGAGGACCGAGCGGGAGAGGCCGCTGGCGGAGACAGCGCTGGTTGTCGAGGGAGCGGCACCGGTGGGCTGTGGGCCGGTCTTGGGACGGTTGGGGTTGAGGCCGCCTTTGCGGATGTAGGATCGGTCTCCGGGGGCGACTTCGCGGTAGATGCGGTGCAGGTACAGGTCGAGGCTGCCATCTCGCTTGCGGGAGTTGGCGAGGATCCCGACTGCCGGACGCGGCGGCGGATAGTGCGAGACCGGCGGCGGTTCCTCGACTTCCAATACTTCGCAGAAACGCTGCGTCACCACGATCAGCAGAATCGCAACCGCCAGCAGCATGAGGCTGGCGAGCAGCACCACCAGACCGGCCTGCAGCGGGTTGTTAAAACCAATCTGGTCCGCGAGCAGGTAGGTCACCGCAGCTGCGGCCCCTGACAGCGTCAGCGTGACGCGAAAGGTCTGGCGAATGTCTTCGACTTCGTCGGAAATCATGGGTCCCCCTCCCTGGAGACATGACTTGGAGTCAAAGCCGACCGTGCTTGGAGAGCGTCCCATCTCTCCGATCGACTCGAACTCGTGGGACTGTAATGAGATCGGGAAATCAGGGGAAGGGGAGGTTGCGGAGTTGGGCAATTTGAGGGGCGATTGGGGAAATCGCAGCTCCCTGAGTTCGCCGTGAGCCGGCTCTGGTCGCAGTCTTGGGAGGTGTCAGCCATGCACAGGCAGCTGCGATCTCGACGCTGAACCGACAACTGGCGCGCGATTCATTTTCATCGTTGGGGCTGGCTCCGGACGATGGATTAAAGTTCATTGATCCATCACACTTCAGCCCGCCGTCTGAGGAGTTCTTTCGCAGGGCGGTCTCCTGAACCTTGAGCTGTTGTGGCGTTGCCCTATGCACACTTTGATTCGCCTGCGTTGTCTGTTGACGGTCATGTTTTCGGTGGTTGCGTGGGGGCACTCCGCCTGGGCTGCGGGGGATGAAGAATTCGACCCCGGTCGGTTCGAGATTGCGGTATTGACCACGGGCCTGGTCCAGCCGATGGAGCTGGAGGTCGCTCCCGACGGGATGGTGTATTACATCGAGTTGGCCGGGGCGGTGAAGGTCCTGAACCCCAAGACGGGCGAGATCAAGCAGCTGGGGCAGATGAAGATTACCCTGGAGCAGGAGAACGGGCTGATCGGGATGGCTCTCGATCCGAAGTTTGCCGAGAACCACTGGATCTACCTGCAGTACTCGCCACCCGACTACCCTGGCCAGCACATCAGCCGGTTCACCATCGTTGACGGCCAGATCGACATGGCGTCGGAAAAGTTGTTGTTCAAGTTCGAGGAGCAGCGCAAGGAGTGTTGTCACCACGCGGGGAGTCTGGAGTTCGGGCCCGGTGGGGAGCTGTACATCGCGGCGGGCGACAACACGAATCCGTTCAATGATTCCGAGGGTTACGCCCCCATTGATGAGCGGCCCGACCGTTCGCCGTGGGATGCTCAGAGGTCAGCTGCGAATTCGCGGAGCGGCAGCGGGAAGATCCTGCGGATTAAGCCACTGCCCGACGGGACCTATGAGGTGCCCGATGGCAATCTGTTCCCGAAGGATGGCTCGCGCGGGTTCCCCGAGATCTACGTGATGGGGTGCCGCAATCCGTGGCGCACGAGCGTCGATCAGAAGACCGGCGACCTCTACTGGGGCGATGTCGGTCCCGACGCGGGGAGCGAGGGGCCACGCGGTCCGCGTGGATATGACGAGATTAACCAGGCCCGGGCGGCGGGGAACTTCGGCTGGCCCTACTTCATTGCCAATAACCTGGCATACAACGATTACAACCTGGCCACGAAAGAGGTCGGCGCTCCTTTCAACGTCAATGGGCCGATCAATGATTCGCCCAACAACACCGGGACGCGCGAGTTGCCCGTGCCACAGCCGGCGATGCTCTTTTACCCATACTCTGAATCCAAGGAGTACCCCGAGCTGAACGGCAAGGGAGGGCGGTCAGCGTGTGCGGGGCCGGTCTATTACTACGACGAGTCACTGGTTTCGAACGTCAAGTTCCCCAAACACTTCGACCGCACGCTGTTCATTTACGAGTGGTCGCGAAACTGGATCAAGTCGGTGCATCTGGATGCTGATCGCAAGGTGCAGCAGATCGAGCCGTTCATGCCATCGAATCGCTTTGTGCGTCCGATCGACATGCAGTTCGGACCTGAGGGCTCGTTGTATGTGATTGAGTATGGCGAGACGTGGGGCGTGAACACCGACTCGCGACTCATTCGCATCGACTACGTTCGCGGAAACCGTTCGCCGGTGGCCATCGCGTCGGTCGAGAACAACATCGGCAAGCAGCCGCTGGCTGTGGCGCTCTCCAGCCAGGGGAGCTTCGACAAGGACAAGGGGGATGCTCTCCGCTATGAGTGGCGGACACTGCGGTCCACTGAACTCGATCGGGCCCCGCGTGTGATTTCTACCGAGGCCAATCCCACGGTGATCTTCGACGAACCGGGGGTCTATAACGTTGAGCTCGTCGTGGCTGACCAGACGGGGGCCATTCGTTCCGCTTCGGTTCCCGTCGTGGTGGGGAACGCCCGGCCAGAACTCAAGTTCATCGAGCCACAGACCGGCGACTTCTTCGATGCCCAGCAGCCGATCAAGTACCGGTTGCATGTCGCTGATCTTGAGGATGGCACGAATGATCCCGATGCCGCTGACGCCCAAGGACTGGACGACATCGATCCCGAATCACCTCAGCGGGCGTCGCTGAGCGCTGCCTTCGCACCCGGCTCAATGCCGAACCCCAATCAGTCGAGTGCGGACACCGGGCCGCGCGGGCTCCAGTTGATGCGGAAGAGCGATTGCTTCAACTGCCACGCTGTGAATCAGAAGCGGGTCGGCCCGCCGTTACTGGAAGTGGCCAACAAGTATCGCGGCCAGAACGGGGCGATTGAAGGTTCGATCCAGCGCGTGCTCAAGGGCTCGACCGGCGTCTGGGGCAAGATCCCGATGATCCCTCATACTCAGCATACACCCGAAGAAGTGCGCGAGATGGTCAGCTGGGTTTACTCCTTGCAGGCCGCCGGGCTGGTGCGGGTCTTCCCGGGGTTCGTGGGAGACATCCCGGTGGCTCCTGAAGAGACTGCCAAGCCGGGGTACTATGCTCTCGAAGCGAACTATGTCGACCGTGGAGCAGGGGAGATTCCGCCCCTCAACGCGACCACCGTGGTCTATCTGCGATCGCGACTGATCGAAGCTGAGTCGGCCGAGGAAATCCACGGGCCGAAGGATCTGGAGTCGGGGAATGCCAGCGGGAAACACTTCCTCGGAGCGATCGACAATAATCACTTCGTGAAGCTCAGCGGCGTGAATCTGGATCAGGTTCGCAAGGTGACATTCCGTGTGGCGTCGGCAGGCTCTGGCGGAACGATTGAGATTCGCCGGGATGCGATCGATGGCGAACTGCTCGCGACGGCTCCCGTGGAAGTGAACGGCAAGTGGGAAGAGTTCTACGACCGGACCGTTGATCTCCCCGCTCAGACAGGACGACACGATCTCTACTTCAAGTTCGTGAACGAGAAGAGCCCCGGCGGGTTGATGAATCTCGATACGATTCACTTCCAGCCGTAGAGCGAGTGAATTCTCGATCACCGCTCCATTCGACTGTTTGAGAGCCGGAAGCGTCAGCGCCCGGAGCGTACGACTCTGTGCGTTCAACTCCGGGCGCTGACGCTTCCGGCTCTCTGTTGCATTATGTGACTACACTCGCAGTTCGGTTGCAGCTCCGTCGAGGTCGGCAGCGTACTTCTTGCGGATCGGGGCGACGATCTGGCTGACGAAGCTGTCGACCTGTTCGGGGGCACGGCCGACGAAGCGGCGGGCTTCGAGGGCGTTCGAGAGGTCGACCTTCTCAAACGCGGGGTCGTTCTGCAGTCGCTCGATCAGGTCATTGGCCTGGCCGAACTCTTTCACCTGTCGCCCGGCGGCCTGGCTGTGAACGCGGATGACTTCGTGCAGATCCTGGCGGTCGCCCCCGGCCTGCACAGCTGCCATGAGGATCTCCTCGGTGGCCATGAACGGGAGTTCCTCAGCGAGGTTCTTCTCGATCACGCGAGGATAAACAACCAGGCCTTCGAGGATGTTGCGGTAGATAATCAGCAGAGCGTCGATCGCGAGGAACGACTGCGGCAGCGACAGGCGGCGGTTCGCACTGTCGTCGAGCGTCCGCTCCATCCACTGCACAGCTGCGGTTTGCTCGGCGTTGGAGGTCAGCGACATCGCGAAGCGACCGAGTGCACACATCCGCTCGGCCCGCATCGGGTTCCGCTTGTAGGCCATGGCCGACGAGCCGATCTGGTTCTTCTCGAACGGTTCTTCGATTTCCTTGCGGCTTTGCAGAATGCGGAGGTCGCTGCCCATCTTGTGGCCCGACTGGCCGATTCCGCTCAGCACCGACAGGACTTGGGCATCGACCTTACGCGAGTAGGTCTGGCCAGTGACGGCGTACGAGCAAGGGAAGCCCATCTTCTCGGCAATGCGCTGGTCGAGCGTTTCGCACTTCGCGTGGTCGCCGCCGAACAGCTGGAGGAAGGTCGCCTGCGTGCCGGTGGTGCCCTTGGCTCCGCGGAACTTGAGGGTCGCGATGCGGTGTTCGAGTTCTTCGAGGTCGAGGACAAGATCCTGGCACCAGAGGGTTGCCCGCTTACCGACCGTCGTGGGCTGGGCCGGTTGCAGGTGGGTGAACCCAAGGCAGGGGAGGTCCCGGTACTTGACGGCGAACTTGGCCAGATTGTCGATGACCTGGACCAGTCGTTTGCGGATCAGGTGCATCCCGTCCCGCATCTGGATCAGCTCGGTATTGTCGGTCACGTAACAGCTGGTCGCGCCGAGGTGGATGATCCCCCCGGCGGTCGGGCAGAGTTCCTTGTATGTCTCGACGTGGGCCATCACGTCATGTCGGCGGATCTTCTCGTGGTGAGCTGCCCGGTCGAAGTCGATGTTGTCGACATTGGCCCGCAGCTCTTCAACCTGAGCCTGGGTGATGTCGAGGCCCAGTTCTCGCTCCGTCTCGGCCAGAACCACCCACAGCCGCCGCCAGGTCGAGTGCTTCCGCTGTTCCGACCAGATTCCGGACATCTCGCGTGAGGCATAGCGGGTATTGAGGGGGCTTTCGTACTGATCACGCGACACGGGCTGGTCCTTCGGGCGGAAGTGAGTGGCTTTCACTCGTATTGTCCGCGAAGAGCCAGAAATGGAAAGCGTGCGGTTGCGGCAGACTTTCCGTAGCCCAATCTGGCGGCAGATGGAGTCCAATCGAATCCCAAAATCTGAGAACTTCCGGTCTTTATCGTTTCCAACCAATCAGTGGACTGATATGATTCAGATGTTGAGACTGAATCTCAAGTGCATCTGAGGCGCTCCATGTCGACCGCTCTTCAACTCACCTTGGAATCCCTTGCGGATGGCGAAGCAGCCCGCATTGTCGATTACTGCGGTGACTGTGAATGTGCAAATCGCTTGTCGGAAATCGGCCTGCGGATTGGAGTTAACGTCCGAATGGTCAAGCAGGGCTGTCCCTGTATCGTCGCCATCGGGGAACAGCGGCTTTGCTATCGCCCGCATGATGATTGCACGGTCATCGTTGAATTGAACTAACGCGGCGGGCAGGTTTCCAGCTGACCATCACATGTATTGATTTGGATGGATGCCTGTCCCTAAGTGAACGGGAAACAGGAGCAGCTCGGTGACACTGGATCAAATTCCCCGCGGAACCTTAGCCCGAATTCAGGATGTCACCGGGGACGATACCCTCGCCATCCGCCTGATGGAGATGGGGTTGATCGAGGGAGAGGAAATCGAGCTGATCGGTGCTGCTCCCTTGGGCGATCCGCTGGAGTTCTCGGTTCGCGGTTACCGGCTTTCGTTGAGAGCCAATGAAGCTCGACGGGTCGTCGTGGAACCCCTGCCGTAAATGTCGGCGCTCCTTCGGCCGATCCATCTCAGAGACCTTAAGCCAACCTCATGACTGCTCCTCGCGAACTGACCGTCGTTCTCATCGGGAATCCGAACACAGGCAAGAGTACGCTCTTTACCGCGCTGTCGGGGATGCACACACGCATCGCGAACTTCCCGGGGTGTACGGTCGAGAAGAAGCTGGGGTTGTTCACAGACGCGGGCGTGAAGATCACGCTGGTCGATTTGCCGGGGACATACAGCCTTTCGCCGCGTTCGCTCGATGAGATGGTCTCGGTCGATGTGCTGCTCGGACGCCAGGCCGATGTCGGCAAGATCGACGCTGTGATCTGCATCGTCGATGCGGCGAACATCGAACGGAACCTGTATCTGTACACCCAGGTTCGCGAGATCGGCCTGCCGGTGATCCTGTGCCTCAACATGTGGGATCTGGCTCAAGAACGCGGGATCAAAGTCGACCGCGAAGCGCTGTCTCAACGTTTGGGCGTGCCGATCGTGGCCACCAGTGCACATAAAAACCTGGGGGTTCAGGAGCTCAAGGCTGCCATTCATCGTGTGGTGGGAACTTCGGTCGATGTCCGTCGACCCGAGTTTCCGGCTCCTTTTTACGAAGAGATTGATCACCTTCGGGCCTGGATGCAGCAGAAGTATGGCAAGTCGCCCGAGCCGTTCCTGCTGGAGCGAATGCTGCTCGATGTCGGCGGCGAAAGCGAGAAGAAGTTATCGCTGGCTCTGTCCCCCGAGTTGTTGCCGGTTCTGGCGTCGGCGCGTGAACGATTGGCGCAGAAAGGATGCCGCGTCCCGGCGATTGAGACAAAAGTTCGCTACCAGTGGATTCGCGAGCAGCTGACCGGTGTGGTAGACCGGACCTCGCCGTCCAATCGTGTGACCACCTCCGATCGCATCGATAAGGTGCTCACCCACAAGGTCACCGGGTTGCTCGTTTTCATCGGAGTGATGTTCCTGATCTTCCAGTCGATTTACGCCTGGGCAGCTCCCTTCATGGATGCGATTGAATCGGTCCAGGAGATGGCGGCGGGGTGGGTTGAGTCGAGCATGGCTCCGGGGACATTACGCAGCCTCATCGTCGATGGAGTGATCGGCGGCGTCGGCTCGGTCGTGATTTTTGTGCCGCAGATCGCGCTGCTGTTTCTTTTCATCGCGATCCTGGAAGACTGCGGCTACATGTCACGGGCAGCGTTCCTGATGGATAAGCTGATGACCAAGCTGGGACTAAGCGGTAAGTCGTTCGTTCCGCTGATGTCGTCGTTCGCCTGTGCCGTGCCCGGTGTGATGGCAGCCCGCGTGATCGAGAATCGTCAGGACCGGTTGCTCACGATCCTGGTGGCTCCGCTGATGAGCTGTTCTGCGCGGCTGCCGGTTTATCTGCTGATGATCGCTGCGTTCGTGCCGCAGGTCAGAGTCGCCAAGATTATCCCGCTGCAGGGGTTGGTCCTCTTTGCGATGTACTGTGTGGGGGCGCTGGTTGCGATTCCGGTGGCGTGGATACTCCGCAAGTTTGTGTTCAAGGGGGAAACGCCACCATTTGTGATGGAACTTCCGAGCTATAAGTGGCCATCGCCACGTATCGTCCTGCATCGTGTCTATGACCGGGTAAAGGCATTCGTCCTGCGGGCGGGGACGTTGATCTTCTGTACGACAGTACTGGTTTGGGCCGCTGCTTACTTTCCGGAGGACCACACTCCAGAACTGAAGATTCAATCAGAAATCTCTCAGCTGGAAGAGGCTGCGGGCGAGTCGCCGACTCCCGAACAATCCGCCCAACTCGACCAGTTGCAGGAACAAGCCCACCAGATCAGCGGTCGCCTGCTGGCCGACAGCTATCTCGGGCGGTCGGGACGCTTGATCGAGCCCGTGGTCAGGCCACTCGGGTGGGACTGGCGAATCGGAGTGTCGGTCATCGCCTCGTTCCCCGCGCGCGAGGTCGTGCTGGCGACACTCGGGACGATTTTCAGTCTGGGCAGCGAAGTCGCCGACGATGGAGAAGAGAACCAGAACCGGTTCGTCTCGGCCCTGCAGAATTCCAAATGGCCCGACGGGCGTCCGCTGTTCACCATCCCGGTCGCGGTGTCGATCATGGTGTTCTTCGCACTCTGCGCACAGTGTGCCGCCACGCTGATGATTATCCGTCGCGAGACCAACAGCTGGCGCTGGCCGATTGTGACCTTTGTCTATATGACTGGTCTGGCGTATGTGGCTGCGTTTGTCGTGTATCAAGTCGGTCGCCTGCTATAGGGCGACGCATGCGGTCGATGGCCGCGACAAATTCAAATTGCCCCTCTTGCTTTTGTCGAGAGTGGGTGGGAGCTGGCTGCTCTTGGTCGGTTGTTGTCGATGGGAGGATCACGTACCGTTACGGGCTGTGCCTGTGGCGCTGACGTGCTCGTTTTCAAATCTCTCTCGAACAAACGGATAAACCGCATATGAACTCCGAGAACAAGACGATCTCGAGTGGTCAGTGGATGGCTCTGGTCGCTGCAATTCTGGGCTGGCTCTTCGACGGATTTGAAATGGGCCTGTTCCCGCTGGTGATGAAGCCAGCACTTCGCGACCTGCTTGGTCAGGACGGAGCTCCGGTATCAGAGCAGATCGTCGCCAAGTGGGAAGGCGTCATGCACGCGGGCTTTCTGATCGGAGCTGCGACGGGCGGAGTATTGTTCGGTTGGCTGGGGGATCGTCTGGGCCGCGTGCGGGCCATGTCGCTCAGCGTGCTGACCTTTGCACTCTTCAGCGGGCTGTGCGGACTGGGGAACTCTGCTGGCTTAGTGTTGTTCTTCCGTTTCATCGCATCTCTGGGGATGGGCGGTGAGTGGTCACTGGGTGTGTCACTGGTCATGGAGCTGTGGCCCGGGCGTTCACGAGCCTGGCTCGCGGGGCTGATTGGAGCCGCATCGAACGTCGGCTTCATTCTGATTGCGCTGGTCAGCCTCGCACTGTCTCCGATGGTCAAGTCGATCGGGGACGTGATGCTGAGCATTGGGCTGAGCGCGGACCTCGTGGCGAAGTTGACTCAGAATTCCGGATGGCGGCTCCTGATGTTGATTGGAGCCTTTCCCGCATTGCTCACATTCTTCATTCGGATCTTCGTTCCGGAGTCGAAGAAGTGGGAAGACGCCCAGTCCCAGGGAGCGACCAGCAACTGGGCGGCGAAAGATCTGTGGGGCGTTGTGATCGGGTGCCTTGGACCGCTCGGCATGGTGGTCGCATATGCCGCTGACCTTCCGCTACCGGTGCAGGGAGTGGCTGTCGTGTTCGGTTTGGCAGCTGCGTTCGTGGGGTATACCTACCCCGTTCGTAAGTACCTGGGACGGTCGGAGGCACAAGCCGTCAGTTCGATTCCGGCCCCGGAAATCCTGCGTCGGATGTACGTCGCCGCACTGCTCAGCGGTGTGGCTTTGCTGGCGACATGGGGAGCAGTTCAACGGGCTCCCTCATGGGCGAACGATGTGCGGAAAGCAGAACTCAAGGCCGCGAATCCGGCGATCACCGATGCGGAACTGGTCCTGCCGCTCTCTTATGCTCGTGCTCAGACGCAGATTGCCACCGGGTTCGGAGCGATCTTCGGCACGATCATCGCCGCAGTGGCGGGCGACAAGATCGGTCGTCGCAAGACATACGCTTTGATGTGTCTGGGATCTCTCGCCTCGGTTGCGTTGTTCTTCAAGGGGAACACGAGCTTCAATGCCATGTTTCTCCTGACCGGGACACTGGCCGGTGGGATGACCGCTTCATTCTACGGCTGGTTGCCGCTCTATCTGCCCGAGTTGTTCCCCACCAAGGTCCGAGCCGTTGGGCAGGGGTTCGCGTTTAACTTCGGCCGGATTCTGGCTGGGGCCGGGTCGCTCTACATCGGCTATCTGATCAACGTGCACTTCGGGGGAAAGTATCCCGACGCGTGTATGTTGCTGAGCTTGATCTATTTGGTGGGGCTTGTCGCCATCTGGTTCGCTCCAGAGACCAAGGGGCAGCCGTTGCCAGAATAAACGA
>QWOR01000250.1 GCA_003669575.1 Planctomycetota bacterium
GAGGATCTGCCGACACTGCTCAGCCCTCTCGCACAAGATCTTCGCCGTCGGCCGCACGGGCTCAGCAGCCACGAGTGGCTTGTGGAGGCAGAAGCTGGACAACACCAGAAGAGCGGCGAGCATACGCATAGATGAAACACCTGACCGGAGACCAGAAGGGCTGGCCAGAGTGTATGGCCCGCATCAGATGGCATGAACAGCTGCAACTGGCCATCCGAGGCTATGTTTCGGATTGTCTGAAAATGGCAGAGTGATGATTGAAAATGACTTGTCGATTTGGATCTCGTTCCCAAGCTCCGGCTTGGGAACGCCTACCCGCGACGCTCTGCTTCGCCGGGTGGCAGAAAGTCATTCGATAGCCAATCAGCGACAACAACGACTTCCCGCTGAATCCCGCAGTTGCAGGCATGCGACCATGCATCGATGGATGCGAAGCCTGAAATAGATTGGTGCGATAGCAAGTCGCCTGGCACGCGAGCGAAGCAGAGCTTCGGGGATATTCAGTCCCAAGCTGGAGCTTGGGACTGAGGGTAAGTGACACGTCTCGCCAGAAAACTGCCGTCGCGGTTCGGTGGGAGCCTCGCCCTCCCGGGGATCTTTGTGGGTTATTGGTCGTGCGAATGCCCGTGGTCATGGCTGTGCCCATGATCATGTGATTGATCGTGGCTGTGGCTATGGTCGTGCGAGTGGTCGTGGGCGGTGTCTTTGATTGTATCAGTAGCCGGCACGCGGATGGTTTCGCTGGCGAAGACTCCCTCGGCGGCGCGGTAGATGTCGCGGAGGGGGATGCCTTTTTCTCCGGCCACGCGGGCGCAGTCCTCGAACTCGGGGGCGAAGCGGGGGACGCCGCCGGGTTGCCAGGCGAGCTTGCCCTGCACCGGGCCGAAGGCGGTCTGCACGGTGTACGCTTGGCGGGCCTGCTTCACGCGTTCGATGCGGTGACGGCGGATACCGAGGGTGCCGGTCTCCTGGAACAGCTGCGTTTCGAACCGCTCGCAGTCCTCCGGTCGACAGAGAATGCTCAGCACCACACCCGGTCGGTCTTTCTTCATCTGGATCGGCGTCGAGTAAACATCGAGGGCTCCCGCCTTGAGGGCCAGCTGTTTGACGTACCCGATCACCTCGCCCGAGACATCGTCGAGGTTTGTCTCAAGCAGACAGACTTGATCGGTGTTCGGCGACGCGATCGCCTCACCCACGAAAATCCGCAGCACGTTGGCCCGATCGGGCAGGTTCATCGTCCCAGCCCCGTACCCGACCGACTCGATCGTCATCGCGGGCAGGGCCCCGAACCGATCGGCCAGCACTTTGACGATGGCCGCGCCAGTCGGCGTCGTCAGCTCGGCGTCGATTGGCAGGTCGATCAGTGGGATGCCCTTGAGGATCTCAGCTGTACCAGGCGTGGGGACCGGACAGAGCCCGTGGTCGATCCGCACCGCCCCGCGCCCCGTCGGCAGCGGAGCACAGACGATGACCTCGGCCCCCAGTGCATCGAAACCCGCAGCTGCGCCGACGATGTCGACGATGGAGTCGATGGCCCCGACCTCGTGAAAGTGGATCTGGTCGAGCGTTGAGCCGTGGACGCGGGCCTCGGCCTCGCCAATCACGCGGAAGATCGACTTGGCAATCGTTCGTGTCCGGTCGGTCAGCCCGGCGGCCTTGTCGATCATCCCGGCGATGTGAGAGTACCCGCGGTGCGGTTGGCCGGGTGGGTGCGAGATCCGGACAGCGGTCGCGCGGAAACAGGACTTCATCACCGACTCGAACCGAAGTTCGACGCCGGGAATGCCCAGAGCCGCCACAGCCGATTGAATGACAGCTGGGTCGACGCCCGCATCAACGAGAGCGGCGAGCGTCATGTCTCCGCTGATTCCGGTGGCGCATTCGAGGTAGGCGATTCGCATGAGCGGGTCCGATGACGATAGTTAGAGTGCGTAACCCTCGAGGTGGGGACAGACAGGAATGTCCCTACCTCGAGGACGGAGCAACTCCGATTGTAGGGATACGCGGGGAGCCGATGAAGCCGCTCTGAGAGGCGGTGGCAGGTTCAATCCATCCCGCCCGGCGAACGTGAGCTAGGTTGGGAATGGTTGCGAGTCGAAGGACCGCGTCTCAGCCATTTCCCCGTCACATTCGCTTCCCTCGCGAAAAGACATGAGCACGACATTTTCCGAACAATCGGCACAACCGATTCTCGCCTCGTCGGGCGAGGTGACTGTTGACCGCCCCGCCAGTGCCGCAATGCTGTCCATGTTGAAGGTCAGCTGGGTGCTGTTCGTACTGGTGACTGGTTCGTTCATCCTCGCGATGAATGAGGCGGATCCCGATTTGTGGGGGCATTCGCTCTATGGCAAGGACTGGATCGAAACCGGTCGGCTGGCCAAAACGACGACGGGTTCATTTACCTCGATCGGGTTCCGCTGGATCAATCACGAGAATCT
Organism: Planctomycetota bacterium; assembly: GCA_003669575.1. Lineage (GTDB taxonomy): Bacteria > Planctomycetota > Planctomycetia > Planctomycetales > Planctomycetaceae > TH-plancto1. The sequence goes on from QWOR01000250.1 coordinate 2,442, forward strand.
GGCGGAGCTCCTGACCGCCTGGACCGAGATGAAGTTCGGGCCGCAAGGGCTGCTGACCGGGAAGTTTCTGCTCGGTGTCTTCGTGCTGGGGCTGATGCTATTCCAGGCCCGCCGACACGGGGTGGGCTGGGGTATCGCTGGTTTCTGTACGCTACTGGCTGCCTCGGGGCTGGCGTTTCACTGGCACTTCCGCCCGCAGGTTCTCGGCTACACGATGTTCAGCGTGATGCTGGTGAGCTTGTCGTGGATCTTTGAAGGGTGGGAAGGCCGCTGGAACCTGCGCCCGTGGAAGTCGCCTCCGCTGGAACTCGACGAGGGAGTGGAGTATCGCTGGCCGCGAATGCGATGCCTGTGGCTGAGCCTTCCACTGTTTGCCATCTGGACTAACACTCACGGCAGCTTTGCCGCGGGGCTGGCGATCTATATCGCTTATCTCGTCTTCCGCAGCGTTGAGGCACTCAGCCTGTGGGGGCGTTCCGCCGAGGGCCGAATTCGTCGCTACATCCTGATGAGTTGTGTCGCAGTGTTGGGAACGTGCGCCACGCCGTACGGTCTCGACCTGCATCGCTGGATGATTGCCGCCATTGGACATCCTCAGCCGGAGATCCTGGACTGGCAGCCGATCCCCCTCTTGTCGGCGGAAGCTGTCCCGTTCTGGTCGCTGGCGATGATCACGCTCCTTTCCTTGCGATTCTCGCGGCTGCCGAAGGACTTCACCCAGCTGATGATCCTGGGCCTGGTCTGCTGGCAGGCGGTGAGCCATATCCGGCATCTGACATTCCTGGCGATTCTGGTGGCGTTCTGGATTCCACCGCACTTCCAGTCGGCCTGGCAGACGATCACCACGCGGGAGGGTGAATCGTCCCCCACTCCGCCACTGACTCAGGGATTCGCCCGTTGGGTCTGTGTCGGGCTGCTGGCGCTTACAGCCTGGATGGGTGTCCGACTGGTTCCTCGAATCACCCACCTCGAAGTCGATACCAGTCAGTATCCCGTGGCGGCCATGCAGTTCATGGAAGACCGCCACTTGCGGGGCCGGACTGTCGTCACATTCAACTGGGCTCAGTATGCCCTCGCCTGCTTCGCCCAGGAACCCGATCCGCTGGTTCGCTCCACTGTCGCGATCGATGGGCGATACACGACCTGTTACTCGCCCGAAGTGATCGATATCCACTTCGACTTCCTGTTCGGCAAGGATTATCCCGGCCAGCGTTATCGCAGCCCGAAATCGGGACCGATCAATCCCGAGAAGGCACTGACCTACGCCAGTCCCGAACTCTTCGTCCTGAACCGCAACCAGCGCGGCTCCGTGCGCATCCTGGAAGCCCATCAGCACGATTGGACGCTGCTGTACCAGGACTCGCTGGCCCAGGTCTGGGGACTGAAGAAGCGTTTTGACACACCCGGTGAAGTGGATTACATCCCCCCCGTGCAGCGAAAAATCAGCGATGCCCCGCAACAGGCTCGCGTGCCCTACCCGGCTCTCCCGACCATTCCGAATTCGATCTAATCAGATCGTCCCTGTCTGCCAATGTGGAAGGGCACAGTTGATCTGACCGGTCGTTAGACTCACGACAATGCAAATACGCCATTCGGATCACGCCTGATACGCACCAATGGCATGCTTTGCGTTTGCTGTTTCTCCGCGGGGAGATCATGATGAGGGGGCCGCGACGGCGTGCTTCTTTTATCGCAAGCTGTTCGCGTCGATGTCCCTCTCATTCATCACGCATTCTCAGCTGCACTCCACATGTCATCTTCTCCGCGTCGCTCGCTACTCACACCCCGCATGATCATGTGGGTCGTCGGCATGGCCGCAGGCTTTGCCGTCATGTACTTCTCCCTTCCGAAGCAGAAACTCGGCGGCCCAGCTGGCCCGGTGCCGGCCGATGATAGCTTGAAGCCCTCTCAAAGCAGCCTGTGCGAAACCAAGCTGACCAAGTGGATTCAGAGCGTCAACCCGGAACGATTGCAGTACAACACCGATATCGAAAGCCGCGTGATCGAGCTGAATCGCTACTGGACAAGCTGCGGCCCGGCCGCAGGCAGCGTGCCGCTGGTCTCCGACCTCAAGGCGATTGAAACGCAGGTGGAGGGAGACTACTTGAAGCGGGTCCTCGCGACTCGATTCGGACGACGCGACATCGAACATATCCGTCAAACCATCTTGCTCAGCCGGATTGCAGACCGGGTCAAGAAGGAACACCAAACGGATCTCGATCGAGCAGTCGCCCTCGTCGCCCTCATCTCGCCACAGATTGAGCCGCTCCCGCCCCGGCAATCGCTGGATCGTCCTCTGACGCCATTTGACTGTCTTCTCAACGGCCAGGGTACACCTTCCGATCGAGCGTGGGTGCTGGCGGAAGCCATGCGGCAGCTCCATCTCGACTCGGTCGTACTGACAACGGATGGAGAAGATGTTCAACCACTGCTGGCGGTGCTCGTCGAGCAGGATGCTTATCTGTTCGATTCCCTGACGGGTTGGCCAATCCCAGCGGCGGGTGAAAGCAAGCGTAAGACGATTTACCGTGTTCCTGCCAAACTCAAGGATGTGCTTGCGGACGACTCGATTCTCCGTCAGCTCGACGTTGCAAGTCGGCCTTACCCCTGGACGGTCGACAAGTTGAAGGCCGCTCGCGCGGGCCTGGTCGGGACCAGTTGTACCTGGGCACCCCGGATGGCGGAGCTGCAGTATCAGTGGCCCACAAATCAGGTGTGCGTGATCTACGACGGACTGGGCCCCAGTTCCGCCATTACCAAAGGATTATCCGAGCGAGTGACGAGCCACCTGGCACCACTGGGTTATGCTGCCGATCGCGTCCGAGTGTGGGAGTACCCTGAACAGCAATCCGCATTGTATGACTCGATGGGGGCGGAGTCGGCGCCTCACATGACCCCACTGGTCGATGTGATGTCAGGGCCAAGATCATTCGTGGAAGAACCCGACCCCAAGACCAATAACGTTAAGGTCACCATCCAGAAAGCGAAACGCCCACTGCAACAGGCTCGCGTGCAACACCTGCTGGGGCATCGGGTCGATGCCATCGGCAATTACCTGACCATGATGCGGGCTCATCGTTCGGCCCCCAAAATGGGAGGGAAAATTGACTCCGCAATTCAACAGGCCATGGACCAGAATCGCCTGCTCGCTGACAAGGTGGTCTACTGGATGTCATTGGTCCAGTTTGAGAACGATGACTACGACGCCTGTCAGGGAACCCTGCGCAGCTATATGCGAGAGTTTCCGCTGGGCGAAATGCGGGACGCAGCTATCCTGCGACAATCAGCGTGCCTGGAGAAAGAAGACAAATATGAAGAAGCTGAGAAAGTCTTGTCGGCGATCGGACCGGGACTGTATGAACAGCGGCGGGAGTTGCTGTCGCGTCGCCTGAAAGAACTGAGGGGAGCTGTGGCAGCTGCCCCTCCCGTCACCACACCGGAACCACCCGCTCAACCCGCTGAGTCAGCACCACAAACTCCAGGTCCTGGCGCACCGCCAGCCCAGCCAGGGGAGACATCTCCTCCGCCCCCGCCACAAGCGGAAGCAACTCCTTAACGCCTAAGAGGCGTGGAACCAATCCACGCCTCTTTTTCTTTCTGATGCAGGGACTGTCGGTGGATTACAGTTCCCGGACCCAGATGTTGCGATACCGCACCGGGTTCCCATGGTACTGCAATGAGATGGAATCCTTCCCATCGTGAGGTTCATAAGAAGGCGGGTTCTCGTAGTAGGTTCCCCCCAGAATCTCAGTGTGGTCCTGAACCACGACCCCGTTCTGCAACACCGTGACATAAGCTGGCGACTTCAGCGAGCCATCCGCGCGGAAGCGGGGAGCCTTGAAAATGATATCGTAGGTCTGCCATTGGCCCGGCTTGCGGCAAGCGTTCACCAGCGGTGGACGCGTCTTATACAGCGACGCACACTGCCCGTCGAAATAGGTCTTATTCTCGAAGGAATCGAGGACCTGCACTTCATATCGATTCATCAGATACACGCCGCTGTTCCCTCGGCCCTGCCCATCGCCTTCGACCTTCTCGGGCGTCGCAAACTCGATATGCAGCTGGCAATCGCCAAACTTCTCCTTGGAGCGGACATTGCTGCCGACCTGAGCATAGCCGTCCTGAATCACCCAATCCTTGACGCCGTCCCAGGCATCCATGTTCTGGCCGTTGAAGAGAACTTTTGCATCGGAGGGAATCGGCGTAGAGGTGTCGACCACGCGAGGTTCAGCCCAGTTGACTCCGCTCTTCCATTCTTCCGTCATGCCGATGGCCCCGCAGGCGAGCATGACAGCTGCAATGATCCAGTGAAACGGTTTTCGCATGGCAGGTGATTCCTTGTATCGGGGATGAAATCGGGGACCTCGGTGATCAGTGTGCCGGGTTTAGAACCGGGTTGCAAGAAGATGCCACGTGAGTGGTCAAAGAGCGAATTCTTCCGTGCACGAATAATTCGTGGCGCGTCCATCGTTCGCCGAATGAACTCAATCAGCATGCGTTCACCCCATCAGACTGCGACTCTCCCGCACCTCGCTTTCGCTCTGCGACGTTGCCGATCGTAGATCGACCCGTGATACTGAAAGGGATTCGGAAACTCGTTCGACGGCTTCATTCGACGAAGACGTGGAGACTCACAATGCGTGGTTCGCTGGGTGCGATACTGTTCTATCTGGCAGTCTGGTTGGCTCCAGTTGTGTATGGACAACAACCCGAGACAGCTGCCCTGTCCGAGACGATCGAATTCAACCGGGATATCCGTCCGATCCTGTCGGACAACTGTTTTCAGTGCCACGGGCCCGACCGGAACAAACGCGAGGCAGATCTGCGTCTCGACACGGAGGACGGCCTCCACGGACGGGGCGACAAGCCCGGAACGATCGTCGCCGGTCAACCCGACAAGAGCGAGTTGTTCCATCGGGTCGTCACGACCGATGCCGATCTGCACATGCCGCCTGCTGCGACAGGCAAGGCCCTGAAGCCTCGCGAAGTCGAACTGCTCAGACGCTGGATAGAACAGGGTGGAAAGTTCGAGGGGCACTGGGCTTTCCTGCCACTCCGAGTCGATCCCGCCGTCGCCGCACTGACAGACACAGAAGCCTCGGCGAGAATCGACGAGTTCCTCGACGCGACACGACAGCAGAACCACCTTCACGAATCCCCGGAAGCTGACAGAGCCACGCTGCTCCGGCGACTGCACTTCGACCTGACGGGTCTTCCGCCCTCAGAAACAGAGGTCGCCGAATTTCTCGCAGACACCTCTCCTTCAGCCTTTGAAAAGAAGGTCGATCTGCTACTGGCCTCGCCCCATTACGGCGAGCGGCTGGCGATGTGGTGGCTCGACCTGGTGCGCTACGCCGACACGGTCGGGTACCACGGCGACCAGGAGATGAGCGTTTCCCCCTTTCGGCAGTATGTCATCGATGCATTTAACGCCAACAAACCCTTCGATCAGTTCACCCGGGAGCAGCTGGCCGGCGATCTGCTGCCGAATGCGACTCTCGAGCAGAAGATCGCCAGCGGTTACAACCGTCTGGGGATGATGAGCCAGGAAGGCGGTGTTCAGGATAAGGAATACCTGGCCAAGTATATCGCCGAACGCGTCCGCAATGCCTCGGGGACTTGGATGGGCGTCACGCTCGGCTGTGCCGAATGCCATGACCACAAGTTCGATCCGTTCACCGCACGCGACTTCTACCGCTTCGAAGCCTTCTTCGCCGACATCCAGGAAAAAGGTCTCTACAAGAGCCCCAACCCCAATGGAGCCTGGGGCTCGTTCGTGAAGATCCCAACGCAAGAACAGACCGCCGAACTGGCCCGTCTCGACCAGAAGATCATCGAGTTGAAAACGACTCTCGACACCCCCACGCCCGAACTCGCAGCTGCTCAGTCGGACTGGGAACAGACTCAGAACTCATGGACCGTTCTCCAGCCCGATTCGGTGACCTCGCAAGAGGGCGTCACACTGACTCGTCAGTCGGATGGCTCGTATCTGGCCAGCAGCACAAATCCGGCAAAAGACACCTACACAATCACTCTGAAAAACATGCCAGCCGGTATCACAGCGTTCCGTCTGGATGTCTTGCCGGATGAGTCACTCCCCGGCAAGGGACCGGGCCGTGCAGGTAACGGAAACTTCGTTCTTTCGGAGTTTATCGCAAAGGTCAAACCCGCGACTGGCGATGAACGTCCCGTAACACTCCAGAACGCCACCGCTACCTACGAGCAAACGGGAGCGGCCGAGAACCACCCGAATAAGAAGTGGGCGATTGAAGCTGCGATTGATGGCGACAAGAACGGCAAGCCCTGGGGCTGGGCCATTATGGAAAAAGCCGGCCAACCCCACACTGCGATCTTTGAGACAGCCGAGAATTTGACCCTCGAAGAGGGAGCGTCACTGACAATTCAGATGTTGCAGAACCATGATGCCGCCGAGCACACGATCGGCCGGTTCCGGTTAGCCGTCACCACGAATCCACGCCCAGTCCGAGTTATCGATCTGGCTCCGCCACAGATTGCCGCGATTCTCGCGATCCCGACCGCTGATCGAAACGAAGCCCAGCGGGCCGAGGTCACGAAACACTATCGCTCGATCGCCCCGGCACTGGAGCCCCAGCGGCAGGAGCTGGCAGCCACCCAGAAAACTCGCGATGACCTCGATGCCAACATCGAGATTACGCTCACGACGGTGACTGTCGAGCCCCGTATGGTTCGCGTGCTGGAGCGCGGCAACTGGATGGACGAAACGGGTGAAGTCGTGGCCCCGGCCTTCCCCGAGGCGCTCGGTCCAGTTGCGTCAACGGACAAGCGATTGACTCGACTCGACCTGGCCCAGTGGCTGGTGAGCCGGGAGAATCCGCTCACTGCTCGGGCGATCACGAACCGGTTGTGGAAGATCTACTTCGGAGCGGGACTGTCCCGCCGACTCGATGATCTCGGGGCTCAAGGCGAATGGCCCAGCCACCCAGAGTTACTGGATTATCTGGCGGCCCGATTCATGGATACGGGCTGGGACTTCAAACGTCTCATCAAAACAATTGTGATGACGCAGGCTTATCGTCAGTCATCGCATCCGAACGCGATGCAAACCGAGTCGGATCCCTATAACCGCTGGCTCGCTCGTCAGGGCCGATTCCGACTCGACGCCGAACTGATCCGCGACAATGCCCTCTCCATCAGCGGGCTGCTCGTCACAAAGATTGGTGGCAAGAGTGTCCGCCCCTATCAGCCACCGGGTTACTGGGCGTACCTCAATTTTCCACAGCGGGAGTGGCAGAACGGAGCCGGGGACGATCTGTACCGCCGCGGGCTCTACACCCACTGGCAGCGACAGTACCTGCACCCGAGCATCCTCGCGTTCGATGCACCCAGCCGGGAGGAGTGCACGGCGGATCGCCCGCGATCGAACACGCCACTGCAGTCGCTGGTGCTGTTGAACGACCCGACGTATGTCGAGGCAGCTCGAGCCTTCGCGGAATTGATCCTGCGTCATGAGGGGACCGATGCTCAGCGTCTCGACTATGCATTCCATCGAGCTCTCTCACGGCCGATTGAACCGCATGAGACGGAGATTCTCTTGAAGCTGCTACAGACACACCTCAGCGAATACGGAGCCGACCCAGCTGCCGCCAAGGATCTGTTGTCAGTCGGTGCCCGTCCTTTGCCCCAGGACCTGTCCCCTGCGAGCCTCGCCGCCTGGACCGATGTCGCCCGCACCATTTTGAACTTGCATGAGGTGATCACGCGGAACTGAGGGGAGCCTATGACAGATTGAGGCTCATCCTCGATCGATGACTTCCCCCGTCGAGAACCAACCACTTGTTCGCCAGTCACGAAGTGACGCCAGCCCTTAGCCGTGGGCGTCAGCCCACGGATTCACGACAACCACACCAACGCAGCCGCGAAGCGGCGACAGGAGGAGAGACATGGGCGCCTACACCAAACTCTCTTACCACCTCGTCTTCGGCACAAAATTCCGTCAGCCGGTCATCGACGCCGATCTTCGCCCGCGACTCTATGATTACATCGGAGGAACGATACGTTCCATGGATGGCCGCATAGAAGAGGTCGGTGGCGTAGAAGACCATGTCCACATCCTGACTGCCATTCCCCCGACGCTCGCTCTGTCGAACGTCGTCCGCGACCTCAAGGCCAATTCCTCCAAGTGGATCAACGACAACGGCCTGACACCCACTCGATTTGAATGGCAGACCGGATATGCCGCATTCACAGTGAGTTTTTCGCAGCTCGGCATGTTGAGACAGTACATTCGCGGACAGGAAGAACATCACCGAAAGCAGACATTTGAGGATGAGTATGCGGCATTCTTGGATCGTCATGGGATTTCCTACGAGCGGAAGCATCTTTTCGAAGGAGAGAATTATGGGTGATTGCCTGTCGCCGCTTCGCGGTTGCTTCTGTTTGCGTTTTATGTCCCCTTGGGCTGACGCCCAAGGCTACGGGCTGTCGTCGCTTCGCGACTGAGGACAGGTCCCGGGTGTTACGCAGGAATATCAAAGACAACTCAACATCTACTGATTTCCAACATTTCGCCTCTTTACACAGAGCCACATCATCATGTTCGAACTTCCTTCACCCATCGCTCGGCGGTCGTTTCTGAAGCGGTCGGGAGTCAGTCTGGGATCGATGGCACTGGGGTCTCTCTTGGCGCGCGAGGGGCGAGCGGGAGACACCACCGTCCCGAAATGGGATGGCGTGATCCACCCCATTCATCATGCCCCGAAAGCCAAGCGGATCATCTGGCTGTACATGGCGGGCGGGATGACGCATCTGGAGACCTTCGACCACAAGCCGAAGCTGGCCGAACTCAACGGACAGCCGATGCCGGAATCGATCACGAAGGGCCAGCAGATTGCCCAGTTGCAGGGAGCCAAACTCACCTGCTTTGCCCCGCAGCATCCCTTCAAGCAGTGGGGAGAGTCGGGCCAGTCGATCTCCGAGATCTGGCCGATGCTGGCATCGAAATGTGCCGACGACATGTGCATCGTGCGGTCGTTGCATACCGACGCGATCAACCACGACCCGGCCCACACCTTTATGAACACTGGCACCATGAACGCGGGGCGACCGGCCATGGGGTCCTGGCTGCTTTACGGGCTGGGAGCCGAGTCGGAAAACCTGCCTGGCTTCGTGGTCATGGTTTCGACAGGTAAGTTTGGCCAGAAGCAGCCCATCGCCGCCCGGCAATGGCATTCCGGATTCCTGCCGGGACAGTTCCAAGGAGTAGAGTTCCGTGGCACGGGCGATCCAGTCCTCTACGCCAACAGCCCCAAGGGTGTCACACCTCAGCGGCAGCGGGACATCGTCGACGCGGTGCAGTCACTGAATGGTCTGGCCAACCAGCGACTCGACGACCCGGAGATCGCGACCCGCATCAGCCAGTACGAGCTCGCCTTCCGCATGCAGTCGAGCGTCCCCGACCTGATGGATGTGCGAAACGAGCCCGAACACATTTTCGAGTTGTATGGGACTCGCGGCGGAGATGGATCGTTTGCTTCCAACTGCCTGCTGGCCAGACGACTGGCCGAACGAGGAACACGGTTTATCCAGCTATACCACCGGGACTGGGACCACCACGGAGCCGTCAAGGAACACTCCGCCGGGACTGCGAAGGAAGTCGACCAGGGCGTGGCCGCTCTCATCACCGACCTCAAGCAGCGGGACATGCTCAAGGACACGATCATCGTCTTTGGCTCCGAGTTCGGACGGACTCCCATGGCCCAGGGCAGCGGCCGAGATCACCATCTGGCCGGGTTCACGATGTGGTTTGCGGGAGGTGGTTTCAAGCCGGGCTTCAGCTACGGGGCCACCGACGAATTCGGTTACAAGGCGGTCGAAAACCGCGTCTCGGTGCACGATGTCCACGCGACCTTGCTGCACCAACTCGGCATCGACCACAACCGCTTCACTTACAAGTTCCAGGGGCTCGATGCGAAACTCACCGGAGTCGAGGGGGCCCGCGTGGTGAATGAAATCTTGACGTGATTGGCGAGCGGCAGACATCAGTCTGCCGCGGATTCGCGAGACTTTTGTTAGACGATCTCGAAACGTCGATCGATTCAACTCGCCGCATGTCGCAAACTCGAACGCACATTCACGGCAGACTCACGTCTGTCGCTCGCTGGGGAAATGACCGTATGACATTCTATCGTCCAACGCTCGATGATGTGGCTCGCTTCCGCGATGACGGGTATGTGATCGTCCGCAATCTGCTCACTCCCGCAGAGGTCGAGCTACTCAACCGGGTCGCTCGCGCGGACAAGCATCTGGCAGAGTCAGCCTACGGCAGAGAAGACGCCAAAGGGGCGGTGATCACGCTGGCTGTACGTAACGAACTGACCGACGACATCTACAGTGCGATCGCCCGCAGCCGCAGGATCGTGTCAGCGATGGCTGCCTTCCTGGATGGCGAGGTCTATCACTACCACCACAAGTTGATTCTGAAGGAGCCTCGCGTCGGTGGTGCCTGGGAATGGCATCAGGATTACGGGTACTGGTACAACAACGGATGCCTGCTGCCCGACATGGCCAGCTGTCTGATGGGGATTGACCGGGCGACGCAGGCAAACGGGTGTCTGCAGGTCCTCAAAGGCTCGCACAAAATCGGTCGCATTGAGCACGTTAAGACTGGCTACCAGACTGGGGCCGATATGTCCCGCGTGAATGTGGCTATCGCCCGTTACGAGCTGGTGTATGTCGAAATGGAACCCGGGGACGCGGTGTTTTTCCACGCCAACCTGCTGCATCGTTCCGACCAGAATCACAGCGAGCATCCCCGCTGGGCACTCATCAGCTGTTACAACACCCGGCGGAATGATCCCTACCTCGCCAGCAGACATCCGGGGTATTCGTCCCTCGATCTCTGGGCGGATGAGGATGTCCTGAAAGCCGGACAACGACAGTGGGACCGGATCCAGCAGGCCCTGAAGGGGTAAATCCCCTGTGGACGAATTGCCAAGCCGCCCGATTCTTAACAGAACTATAACCTGCGCGATATACCGTGACGCTTGGCAGATTGATCTTCATCAGTCAGAATTGATGGAATGAATACTCGCCCCATTCTGATCGTTGGCCTGGCCCTTGGGCTGAGCCAGATTTTCATCTCGTTCTCCCTGGCTGCTGACCCGGTTTTCATGGCCGGAGCTGCCCAGAGGGATATCACTCCGCTCGAGCCGGTTCCCTTGTGGGGGTACGGTAACCGACATGACACATTGTCGGACGGAACGCTCGATCCTCTAATGGCTGCTGCCATTGTGATTCATGCAGGCGATCAGAAGATGGCGGTTGTGGGCCTCGATCTGGGGCGTTCCCCGAACGAGAAATCGCTCCAGACTATCCGCGAGCGCATTAAAGCCGAAGCGGGCATCGAGCATTCGTTTATCGCGGGCTCACACACCCACCACGCTCCAGTTCTGGAACTTTCCGACGCGCCGGGCAAGGGGAAAGGCCGCTTCGATGCCGCGCTGCGGTACTACAAGAAGCTGGAAGACGACATCGTCGCAGCCATTGTCGAAGCCAACAGCAAGCTGGTCCCGGCGAAAATCGCGACGGGCGCGGTCGATCTTCAGGGTTACAACCGAAACCGCCATACCAAACTTCTGCCCAAGCCTGTCGACACCCAGCTGGGGATCATGCGTCTTGATGATATGGACGGCAAACCGATCGCCGTCATGGTGAACTTTGCCGCTCATCCGACCAGTATTCCGTCCGAGACGATCAAGTTCTCGGCCGACTTCGCCGGATCCTTGAAGAATCAGGTCATGAAGGAACTCGGTGGTCAGGCCGTCTTCATGCAGGGAGCCTGCGGAGACCTCTCCACCGATCGCGGGGGCAAAGAATACGTCGAGTTTGGCAAAGCCATCGGGAACGAGGCCGTAAAGCTCGCCAAAACCCTGGAACCGAAGGTCCCCGAGAAACCGACACTCGAAGTTCGTGAAAAGCGATTCAAGTACGAATCACGCACCAACCTGAACAATCCCGCAATTCGCGTGGTTTACTCGATCGCCTTCTTCCCAGAGCTGATTTCGAACTTTGTGGACGAGTATGCTGATGGAGTTCGCCCCCGCCTGACGGTGGCCCTCCTCAATGGGGAGATCGCATTCGTCGGTGGATCAGGTGAGTTCTTTTGTGAGCATCCGATTCGCCTGCGTGAACGGGCTCGTGTGAAGCAGCTCTTTTTCCTCGGCTACAACAACGGTTACCACCAGTACTTCCCCACCATCGAAGCCGCTTCGGAGGGGGGATACGGTGCCGATAGTCAGGTCGCCCCGGTCGCTGTCGGCGCGGGTGAAGAGATCATGAACACCGCCCTGCTCTGGCTCTATCAGATGCGGGGCAAGCTGTAACGGGTTCACGGCAGAGCCCGCAAACTCCACCGAGCGAGGGGACTTTCCTCCCCGGTGCGAGCCCCACTTTCCATCACTCATTTCAGAAATGGACGATGACATGATGAAGCAATCTCTCCGCGTTTTCCGCGGGGCATGCGCACTGGCACTCCTGATGGTTTGCTCACTCAGTTGGGCAGAAGAGAAGCCAGTCGACTACAAGGCCACGGAAGATGTGGTCTTCGGGCACAAGGACGGCATGGCTCTCACGCTGGATGTGCTTGAGCCTGTGTCGAATCCCAAGCATATTGGCCTGATCCTCGTCTCCAGCGGCAGCTGGAATTCCAAGAAGTCCGACATCCACGAGGAAGAAGAAAACCGCCGCAAGTACGATCACTGGACCCAGGGGCTGCTCAAGGGGGGCTATACCCTCTTCGTGACTCGCCACGGCAGCAGTCCACGTTACACCGTGCCCGAGATGGTTCCCGACATGAACCGGGCCGTCCGCTTCGTGCGGCAGAACGCAGCTCAGTTCGGTGTCGATCCCAACAAGCTCGGAATCACGAGCGGTTCATCGGGAGGACACCTTTCTCTGATGGCAGCCATGACTGGTGACGACGGCCAGCCCGACTCGAAGGATCCCCTGGAACGAGTCAGCAGCCGTGTCCAATGTGTCGTGGCGTGGTTTCCGCCAACCGATCTGGTGAACTGGGGTGCCCCCCGTTCATACCAGCTCATCGAGTTGACGCGTCC
>QWOR01000051.1 GCA_003669575.1 Planctomycetota bacterium
CGCCCGCGAGGCGATCCGCGCTGCCGGTGGGGCCGAGAAAGTCAACAGCTTCACCCGGTTCTATCTCGCCCTGCTGGGGATCATCTCCTACCAGCAGTGCCCCGCCGTCCCGCCCGAGTTGATGTTCATCCCGACGTGGATGCCGTTCAACATCTACGAGATGTCGGCCTGGTCGCGAACGATCGTCGTGCCGCTGAGCCTGATCTGGGCTTTCCAACCGGTGCGCAAGCTGTCGCCCGAGCACCAGATCGACGAACTCTTTTTGAACGGAGCCGACAAGCTGCCGGTTTCGATGCCGCCGTCGGAACAGCTCGATGGATTGAAGGGCAAAAGCTGGCTCAACTGGCACAAGGTCTTCAGTGCGATTGATGTCGGCTGGAAAACACTCGAGCGTCTGCACATCAAGCCGCTGCGTTCGTGGGCGATTCGCAAAGCCGCCAAGTGGATGCTCGATCGATTCGCCAAGAGCGACGGTCTGGGTGCGATCTTCCCACCGATCATCTGGAGCATCATCTCGCTCAAATGTCTGGGCTACGCCGAGGACTCTCCGGAAGTCGCCGCTGCTCTGCTGGAGTTGGAGAAGCTGACGATTCACGACGGGGACACCGCCCGGCTGGAACCCTGCCGCTCGCCGGTCTGGGACACGGCCATCAGCATCATCGCCTTGCGAGAGTCGGGCGTCTCCGCAGATTCCGCCCCCCTGCGTATGGCAGTCGACTGGCTGTTGTCGAAGGAAGTCCGGCAGCGCGGCGACTGGTCGCTCCGCAAGCCGCACGTGGAACCAGCCGGTTGGTACTTCGAGTTCAACAACGAGTTCTACCCTGACATCGACGACACGATCATGGCCACGATGGCACTGGCCAAGTGCCTGCCCGGCGATTCTCACGCGGCGTGGACTGCAGAGTTCGTCCCCGGCGAGACCTCGCCACGCACCCCCGCGACCAGCGACAAGGTCAACACCGTCATCTTTGGCACCACCACTTCAGGATCCCGCGCTGCTGTCGATGTCGACCGCATGCGCCCGATGCTGCAGTCGATCGAGCGGGCTGTCCGCTGGATCTCGGCGATGCAGTGCCGGGATGGAGGCTGGGCCGCGTTCGATGCTGACAACGATCGCGAGCTGTTCACGCGTGTTCCGTTTGCCGATCACAACGCGATGATCGACCCGCCAACCGCCGACATCACCGCACGCACGCTGGAGATGTATGGCCGTCTGGGTGTCGGGATGCATCACGAAACACTCCAACGGGCCATCGAGTTCGTCTGGAAGGACCAGCAATACGATCACAGCTGGTACGGCCGCTGGGGCGTGAACTACATCTACGGCACGTGGCAGGTGCTGGTCGGTCTGACCGCGATCGGCGTCCCCGCGAACGATCCACGTCTGCAGGCCGGTGCGGACTGGCTCAAGAAGCATCAGCACGCCAGCGGTGGCTGGGGAGAAACCGCCCTCAGCTACGACAAGCCCGAGTTGCGAGGCCAGGGTCCACCGACCGCGTCGCAGACTGCGTGGGCTCTGATGGGGCTGCTGGCTGCGGGCGAGATCGACTCGGAATCTGTCCAGCGAGGCATCCAGTTCCTGCTAGACACCCAGACTGCCGATGGCACGTGGAACGAACCCGAATTCACCGGGACCGGCTTCCCGCGGGTTTTCTACCTGCGCTACCACCTGTACCGCCACTACTTCCCGCTGATGGCTCTGGGCCGTTACTCTAACATGAAGCGGACTCAGCCAGCCCCCGAGTAATCGAGTTCGACACATTCACCTCAAGCGAGGCAGGCCGCGCCCCATGCAGCCTGCCTTGCTTCGTTTACCCCACGACGAACAGCAACTTCTCGTCATCTCACTTCCAACTCGGACCGGAGACGTGATCCGCAGATTGCACAGATTTGCGAGGATTAAAACATGACGCCGCATCACCCAGGTTGTGAATCGAGCGTGCGAATCAGGAAAGTGCCCCGTGGCTGGCTTGTTGTTGCTGCACGATTGCCAGCCGACTCTGTATCTTGCGAACGTGAGATTCGCCGGGGGTCTGGCGTGTCTCTGATGTTCTGGTGCCGGAACTCTGGGGTCAATCACTGATGAATGCCATGCCCATTCTGATCGGGGTGCTCTGCATCCTGGCCATTGCGTATCGATATTACAGCGCATTCCTGGCAGCTCGCGTGGCAGTACTGGACGACCTGCGTCAGACGCCCGCCCACACCCTGAACGATGGCCAGAACTACCACCCGACCAACAAGTGGGTGCTGTTTGGCCACCACTTTGCCGCGATCTCCGGAGCCGGTCCGCTGATCGGGCCGGTGCTGTCGATTCAGTTCGGCTACCTGCCGGGTCTAATCTGGATTGTCGTCGGAGTCTGTCTGGCGGGAGCAGTACAGGACATGCTCGTGCTGGCAGCCAGCGTCCGCAACAACGGGCGTTCTCTGGCCGAGATCGCCCGGGCCGAGGTCGGCAACGTCGGCGGCACGGTCGCGTCGATCGCGATTCTGTTTGTGGTGATCATTGCACTGTCAGGGCTTGGGATCGTCGTGGTCAAGGCCCTGGGCGGTGAGGAGATCAAGCTCGCCGAAAAGACGCAGATCGTCCTGCCCGAAGGACACGCGGGAACGCCCGGCCAGATTGAGGGCCGCACCACCATCACCATTCCCGAAGGGAGCCAGATGGTCTACCCGAACGGGTCGAAGGTGCCCCGCTCCGAGTCGTTCACCCTGATCGCCCCTCCCGGCAAGGACGGCAAAGAACCCCAGCTGTGGACGAACGATGAAGCCGCACGCACGGTCACGCTCCCCGCAGGCATTACGCAGATCGTCCCCGGCAGTTCGTGGGGCACGTTCACCATCGCCTGCACGGTGCCGATCGCGCTGCTCGTCGGCCTCTACATGTATGTCTTCCGCAAGGGGAAGGTCGTCGAGGCTTCAATCCTCGGGGCTCTCGCCACGCTGGCGGTGACGGTGATCGGCAACTGGATCCCCGGTTCGGCGTGGGAGCCGTACTTCTCGCTGACCAAGCATCAGACGATCCTCGCGATCTGCGGGTATGGGTTCATCGCGTCGGTCCTGCCGGTGTGGCTGTTGCTCTGCCCCCGTGACTATCTCTCCAGCTTCCTCAAGATCGGGACCGTGATCCTGCTGATCGTGGCGGTGATCGTGGCCAATCCGAAGATGGAAGCCCCCGCGATCAACCAGTTCTTCAAGAACGGCGGCGGCCCATACTTCAACGGGGCGATCTTCCCGTTCTGTTTCATCTGTGTGATGTGCGGAGCGGTGTCGGGGTTCCATGCCCTCGTCGCATCGGGCACGACTCCCAAGATGGTCAACAAGGAAGGCGACATCCGCTTGATCGGCTACGGGGCCATGCTCATCGAAGGCATCGTTGGCATCGTGGCTCTCATCGCAGCTGCGAGCTTGCCTGCGGGCGATTACTGGGCGGTGAACATCGACCTGTCGAAGGTCGAGCAATATGCGTCAACGCTGGAGAAGATGAACGCCACGTCCGACAACCTGCCGATGCTCGAACAGCAGGTCGGCGGCGAGTCGCTGCGGGGCCGAACCGGCGGGGCGGTGACGCTGGCTCTGGGGATGTCGAAGATCCTGACGGATGCCACAGCCAAAGTCTCGGGCGGGCGGGTCGATATCAACTCGCTGATCAAGTACTGGTATCACTTCGCGATCATGTTCGAGGCCTTGTTCATCCTCACCACGATCGACACCGGGACACGCATCGCCCGGTTCCTGCTGCAGGAGGTGATGGGCAAGCTCTACGCCCCGTTTGGCAAGACCGACTGGCTCCCGGGGGCGATCATCTCGACCGGGCTGGTGACGCTGGGCTGGGGCACGCTGATCTGGACCGGCTCGATCGACACGATCTGGCCGATGTTCGGGATCGCGAACCAGATGCTGGCCGCCATCGCCCTGTGCATCGTCAGCGTGTGGGCCCTCAACAACGGTCGGGGCAAGTTTGCACTGCTGACTCTGATCCCGATGGTCTTCGTGATCGTCACCACCACCACAGCTGGGTACCAGATGGTCACCGGCCGCTTCCTGACCGACTTCAAGACTGGTTACGAGACCGGCAACTACGCGATGACGATCAAGGGCGGGCTGAACATCTTCTTCACGGTGTTCATGATCGCATCGCTGGTCGTGCTGATTACGGAGTCGATTCTGCGGAGGATGCGGGGGAAGCAGACCGGGGATGCCGCGCCACGTTGAGCATGGCGAAATTGTCCCCCTCAACGTCAGCGTGAAGTCCGGAGGCTCACACACTCATGATAGGCGAGCTCTATCAAGCCTCTTGTTCCTGCGTCACCCATACGTCCAAAGCGGCGTATGGGCCACCTCGCCTCTCCTGGCCCCCAATCGGGACTCGTGAACAGGGGTAGACTCTCATAACACATTGATCAGGTTTTGGGAGCAGGCCAATGGCACTAATCAACCGGTTCGCACGACTCGCAAAGAAACTCGGGATACCTCTCACGGCTTACGTGCTGAGACATGCCTGAGTAGACTGAACCAATGGACATACACTCAGAAGACCCATCGAAAAATCGCAATCTTTCCCCGCTCGAAGCTGACATCTGGCGGGTCTGTGAAATTCTTCGGTCGGTTGCCGATGGCTTTCCCCCAGAATCTGAACAAAGCCGTGCAATCAGAGATGCGGCTTTCGCTTACCAAGCCGTTCAGTTCCATAACAGCATGAAGAAGAGCTACGAGAAGTTGCGAAATGCTTCTGGCGGCGAATTGACGGACGAGATGAGGGCGAATCTTAGGAGTCACGGGATTGACCCCGATGCCTTTGAAGACGATGAGCCAGACGCATAGCCGACCGACCCGGTACTATCCCGACATGAGCAAATCACCAACCGCAGCCGATTTCACCGTCTTTTGCCAGCGATTCGTCCGAAATTACTGGGATGAAATAGCTCAGGGTTCGTTGGAACTCCCCGGTTCTGAACCATGTAAACAGAGTCTTGAGGAGCTTCTAACGGAAATCGAATTTAGCTCTTCATGGGAGGATGATGGTAACCGAAAGAACCTTGGGCTGTTTATATTACGCATGACGAACACGGCTGGCGATGTGTGGCGATTCACATTTCGGGCCAAAAATGGTCAATGGGCGATTCAATCCGCCACGAGTGGTTCTCCCAGCAATGATGCCCGTGTGAATTGGTTGGATGAAGTCTATTCCCATTGGTTCCGGCCACTTCTCGACCGACTAATCCGCAAGTCGCAGTAACTCCGACAGCTATACTGCCTAGCGGGGTAGCACCGGTTGACTCGCTTTGGAGTCAACCGGTGTGCGTCAGCACCAGAGGCACTTGTGATACGAACCCAATCCGGTATAGCCTCCTGTGGCAAGCCACACCGGTAGGCCGCAGAGCCGGCCAACCGCTGCCACCCCGCGGAGGACCAGCAAGTTGAGTAAGAGCTTTGCGCAATTGATTGATTGGTATTCTCGTCAGTGCAACGGCGACTGGGAGCACCAACATGGATTTGAGATTAGTACGGTCGACAATCCGGGCGTTCGTCTCCGTGTTGACTTGAATGGAACATATCTTGAGAAGTCTGAGTTTAGCAGGATCGAGTATAAGTATGATTCAGATACAGAATGGATTGCCTGTGAAAAGACAGCCGACAACTTCTTTGACGGATGTTGTGCGACAGGGATGAGTGAGCAGATGATTGGGATATTTGTGAATTGGGCAGAGGGCGGGGAGGGTGGCGCCGGTTGAGAGGGGTGGCACATCCCTGAAAGAAAGGTAGTTGCCGTAGGTCAGGCTTTTGCCTGACGGATCAGGCGGAAGCCTGACCTACCCGAACTTTGCCTCTCATCCCGTCCACAGTGACTGCATCACTTGACCTCGGTTTAACTGGGCCGGGCGTCCCAGCCGGTCACGAATTTCTGCTTCCGGTTCGATCCCCAGCATATGAAACACTGTTGCTCCCACATCGTCCGGTGTGAATGGAGTGGTCGTCGGGTAGGCTCCGATCTGATCGGATCGGCCTATGACCTGCCCGCCGCGCACGCCAGCCCCAACGAACAGACCGGAGAAGCAACCGGCCCAGTGGTCGCGGCCAGGCTGGAGTCCGGCGTTCGCCTGCGGCGGCAAGCTGATCTTGGGGGTCCGACCAAACTCGCCCAGGACCATCACCAGCGTTTCGTCAATCAGTCCGGTCGCTTCCAGATCATCCAGCAATGCAGCCACAGCCTGGTCGAGAGGGGGCAGCAGACCATTCTTCAATCGACTGAACCCATCTCCATGGGTATCCCATGTCTGTGCATTGCCCATATTCGCCTGAACAATCGGGACTCCCGCTTGCACAAGTCGTCTGGCCAGCAGCAGCGATTGCCCAAAGGTATGTCGACCATACTGATCTCTGATCGAGACCGGCTCGCTCTCCAAATCAAACGCGCGCGAGATCCCGCTCGAAGTCAGAATCGAAAACGCTTGTTCCTGATTCCCCCTCAGACGACCACTGGTTGCCAGGGCGTCCAGTCCCTGCTGCTGGCGATTGATCTGGTCCAGAAGTGCTCGGCGACTCTCCAGGCGACTCTGGTCGACTCCGGACATCAAACGCAACCCTTCGACGTGAAAGTCTGCCGCATTGGGATCACGTCTGATCTGCCAGGGATCATGCCTTGGCCCCAGGAATCCACCATGCTGCCCGGGCCAGGTGAGAGGTCCTTCAGTCAGATGCACCGGGAGATGAACTCCAGAAGGAATGCCGTCTTCCCGCGGTCGCAGGTAGTCGAGTGCAGCTGCGTAACAGGGCCAGGCTTCTCTCGATTCCTGAGTTTCGACAATCTGCTTCTGTCCCGTCAGGAAATGATGCGTTGAAGCGAAATGACGGTTGTCCCCGTGAGCCAGACTCTGCACAAGTGCATACTTGTTGGAGCGGGAGGCCAGTAGTGGCAGGTGTTCACAGATTCCCAGCCCCGAAGTGCGTGTGGCGATCGGCTGGAACTCTCCCCGCACCTCGTCAGGAGCGTCGGGCTTCATATCAAACATATCGATATGACTTGGTCCGCCCGTGAGGAAGACCAGTATCACGGATTTGGGAGTCGTCGAGACCCGGCTCGCAGGAGCTGCCACTCCGAATCGGGGCAGAGCGGAAAGTCCGACGCCGAGCAAACCCGAATAGCCGACCTGCAGGATCTCGCGACGAGTGGAGTTTGTCCGGGGGCGTTGGTCAGAGCCGCTCAAATCCATCGCGATGTCTTCCCCTCGGATGCCCGGACACAAGACCCCAGATGTCTCTGAGAATCAGTATCACACGTCGTTCGCAGTGTGGTCAAGGCGGGGTGGCACCGGTTGACGCTTTGGAGTCTACCGGTGAGCGTCAGCACCAGAGGCACTTGTGACACCAGTCCACTCTGGGATAGCCTCTTGTGGCAAGCCACACCGGTAGGCCGCAGAGCCGG
The DNA here is from genome assembly GCA_003669575.1 of Planctomycetota bacterium. Taxonomy (GTDB): domain Bacteria; phylum Planctomycetota; class Planctomycetia; order Planctomycetales; family Planctomycetaceae; genus TH-plancto1. Next base: position 7,427 of record QWOR01000051.1, read on the forward strand.
CCAACCGCTGCCACCCCGCGACGGCGAAACAGATTCTTGAATTGGACTCACAATGTTCCACCTCCCGGCCATTCAATCGGCTTTGCGTCAGTTCCAGTTTGCGGGCTGGCTGCTGTATGAGTTTCGCGGGTCAAACGTGCTGGCTCGGCGGATACTCGACATGGGAGAGATGCCGCTGACCTCGCGGCGGTTTCTGTACTGGATCCCGGCAGAGGGGACGCCGGTCAAGATTGTCCATCGGATCGAGGAGTCGGCGCTCGATCACCTGCCCGGCGACAAGATTGTGTACCTCAAGTGGCAGGAACTGGAGGCTGCGATTCAGAACGTCGTCGCTGGCAAGTCGCCGGTCGCGATGGAGTACTCCCCGGGGAACGGCAACCCGTACATCTCGAAAGTTGATGCGGGCACCATCGAACTGGTCCGTAGTTTCGGAGCCGCGGTCGTCTCGTCGGGCAATCTGATCCAGCTGTTCGAAGCGACCTGGGACGATGAGCAGGAGGCGATGCACTTTGCAGCTGCGAAGGTTACGGATGCAGCGTATGGCGTGGCTTGGAAATTCATTGCCGAAGAGATCGAGAAGCACGGCGGTGTCGAGGAGTTGGCCGTTCAGCAGCGGATCATGGACTTCTTTGCTGAGAAGGGGACCACGACCTATTCGCCACCGATCGTCGCTCGGAATTCGCACAGTGCTCTGCCGCATTATGAAACGGGGCACGGCGAGGACACACGAATCCAGCGGGATGATTTTGTCCTGATCGACCTGTGGGCCAAGCTCAACCAACCCCGCGCCGTTTACAGCGACCTGACCCGTGTCGGGTACGTGGGCACCACGGTTCCGGAGAAGTTCAACCAGATCTTCCAGATCGTGGCTGCGGCACGCGATGCGGGTATCGCCTGCGTTCAGGAGGCCTTCGCAGCTGGGAAGGAACTCTCGGGCGGGACGGTCGATGATGCAGTACGAGCTGTGATCGAAAAGGCGGGTTATGGCCGGTACTTCACTCATCGCACCGGCCACAACATCGGCCAGGAAGTCCACGGCAACGGGGCCCACATCGACAACCTCGAAACCCGCGAGGATCGGACTATGATGCGAAAGACCTGTTTCTCGATCGAGCCGGGGATCTATCTGCCGGGTGAGTTTGGTGTGCGTCTGGAAATCGATATCTACGTCGACGGTAAGGGTCACGTTCATGTCACCGGAGGCGAACCACAAACCGAGATCGTGGCGATTCTCAAGCGCTGACGGTCCTCACAGCCACACCTCACAAGCCCGCAACTCTTTGTCTTAATCTGCTCAAATCTTTTTAATCTGTGGATCAATTCTCCGGGGCTCATGTCGCAAATGGGGACGGGGAAAATGGGGCCACAGATTAAGAGGATTTGCACAGATTAATGCAGGATAGATTTTGTGTTATCGAGAGTGTTATCAGTCGTCGGAAGGGCGCGGCTCGCGGTTGTGGTCGGAGCTTATTTCCAAAGTCCCAGCATTGGTCCCCAGTGCGGGATGAACACCACACATCCGACCAGCACGGAGGTCATCGCCGCCACCAGCACCGCTGCAGCTGCGGCATCTTTGGTGATGCGGGCGAGTTCGGTGTGCTCGGGGCTGATCAGGTCGACGATGGCCTCGATGGCGGTGTTGAACAACTCCATGCCGATCACGAGACCAATCGCCAGAAACAGCGCTGCCCATTCGAGTGGTGACACCCCCGTCACTGCGGCGAGTGCGACGACAAGTACTCCACAGATGCTATGCACGCGCATGCTCGACTGCGTACGGAACGTCTGCAACAGCCCCTCGAACGCCACCGCAAACTTACGGGACCACGTATGGGGCGGAATCGATGGAGTCATCAAGACAATCTCCGGGCAGCAAGACGATCGGGCCGATGCCACTCCCCGATTGTGACAGAATCAGGGCGAATCACGTCCCACTTTCGACTGGCCCATGATGTCGAGCAAGTGATTTTCGGGACCGGCTTGCCAGAATCGGCGCGGCGATTAATCATGAGGCCACTTCATGCCTTCAGCAAGACTGTGAGCCGCCCATGGAATGCCTCCTCGACCGTTTTCTGCGTTACGTCCGCATCGATACACAGTCGGACGAAAAGAGCCCGTCGCTGCCGACGACCTCGAAGCAGCTCGATCTCAGCCGAATGCTGGAGCAGGAGTGCCGTGAACTCGGACTGCAGGATGTGTCGGTCGACCAGCACGGCATCGTCATGGCGACGATTCCAGGCACGGTGACGCACGATGCCCCGATGATCGTGTGGAATGCTCACGTCGACACCTCACCCGAGTATTCCGGAACCAACGTCAATCCGATCGTGCATAACGACTACCGGGGCGGAGATATCGTCCTGCCGGGTGATCCGTCGAAGGTCCTCAAGGTCAGCGAGAATCCACAGCTCAACAACCTGATGGGGAAGACTGTCGTCACCACCGACGGGACCACATTGCTGGGTGCCGACGACAAGGCGGGGCTGGCTATCATCATGACAGCTGCCGACCGGCTACTGCGGGACCGGTCGATCCCGTGCGGGCCGGTGCGTGTCTGTTTCACGGTGGATGAGGAAGTGGGACGCGGGATCGAGGGGCTCGACTTCGCGAAGCTGGGCGGAGTGTGTGGATATACACTCGACTCGGGTGGAGTGGGCCGGATCGACACAGAGACGTTCTCGGCGGACCTCGCGATCGTGACGGTCGAAGGCCGCAACACGCACCCCTCCGTCGGCAAGGGGGTGATGGTCAATGCGGTGCGAATCCTCAGTGACTTTATCTCGCGGTTGCCTCGCCAGAATCTCTCTCCGGAAACAACCGATGGTCGCGATGGGTTCATGCATCCGTACCAAATTCAGGGCGGCGTCTCCGAGGCCAGCTGTCGCATTATCCTCCGTGACTTTGAGACCGAGAATCTGGCGAAGCAGAAGGAACTGATCGAATGCATTGCCGACGGCCTGCGAGCGGTCTACCCCGAGTGTCGCATCAAAATCGAGACGAAGAAACAGTACCGCAACATGCGGGACGGTCTGCACAAAGAACCGCGAGCCATCCCCAAAGCGATTGAGGCTGTCCGAGCAGCCGGGATCGAGCCCATCATGGACATCATCCGCGGTGGTACCGACGGAGCCCAGATGACCGAGCGTGGCCTGCCGACGCCCAATCTCTCCAGTGGCCAATATAACCCTCACTCGCCCCTCGAATGGACGTGCGTTGAGGAGATGGAGACCGCTGCGGCCATACTCGTCAATCTGGCTGTGGCGTGGGGGAAGGAGCATCTCTAGTTGCGGGAGACTGAGTCCTCCAGCGAATTCAGTTCATGAGTTTGCCTCCATTTTCGCAGGATCGCATAGCCGATCGATTCATCGTCGCGTTACACTTTCAGTCCGCGTTGCCTGCCTGATGAAGGCAGTTATCACAAGGAACGCACTGATGAAATATCGGCTGATTTGCACGGCAGTGGCCTTCGCCCTGCTCAGTGGGATGAATTATTTACTGGCGGAGGCAACCCGCCCCGCAGGACTGAAATCGATCGGTGGCCAGTGGTTCGTGAATGAGGGTCCACCACCGGTTTACTACTACCAGGACGGTGAGCAGTTCGTCGACCTCTTCAGCTATCACATCAAGGACTCGAATAAGGACGGCATTCCGAATCTGGCAGTGAGCCACGATGAACGCTGCCTGATCATCGAGAGCCAGGGCTACCCCAACCACCCGACGGCTGTCTTTCCCAACTCCGACAACCCCAATTCGATTCTGGTCCAGAAGTTCGAGTTTCGATTGCCGCTGGTCCCCCAGAAATCGGACACCATCACGTCCGTTCCGATGGGGCCAATCGGCATGGCCCTGAACGGGGTCGTCTTCTTTAACCCGTTCGAACGGGGAGGCAAGAATGCCGTCGAAGGATACGCCGAGGAGTGGCTCGACTCCTGCTGCGGGCACCCCCAACAACATGGCGTTTACCACTATCACAAGTACCCCAGCTGTGTGAAATCGCCGTTCAAGGATGATGGCAAACAGCATTCGCCCATCATCGGGTTCGCCTGGGATGGATACCCCGTCTATGGCCCGTATGAGAGTTCCGGAGTCAAGGCCATGGACCTCAGCGGCGAGAATGCACTCGATGTCTGTAACGGCCACACGGACAAGCTGCGGGGCTACCACTACCACGTCACGCCGGGGCGATTCCCGTACATCCTCGGGGGCTACGCCGGTGTCGTCGAAATCTCGAATAACCACGGGCTCAATCGGGCGGGAGAGGGTCCCATCACAGACAGCACGGAACCCGGTGAACGCCTCGATCCAGTCATCACCGAGCTCCGTCCGGGTACAGTCGCTGCGGGGAAAAAGCACACCATCCGGATTGAGCTCGATCCAAAAGCTGCTCGCCGTCACCCACTTCCCAAGGGTGCCCCGACCTGGGTTCAGATCGGCCCGTTTGAATCGTTGAAGACTGCTCGCCAGGGGAACATCGTCACCGTAGAGATCGACGTTCCCGTGGACTCCCCCGAGGGTGTGCTGCTCGACTGTCACATGGAATTCGGCAGCAAGACGCCGGTCGTGTTCAAGAAGAACAACGCACTTCGGGTCAGCGAATGACTTTCTCCCTGGCACGCTGGATCTTCCGAGTGTGCCCGTCGAACTGCACACTCGACCGTTGCATCAACCCTTCTGGATAATGACTCGCCAGTCATTCGGCTGGTCAAACTCAGCGAATGAGAAATGGTGACTCCGCCCGGGTACAGATTGAGATTTTGTTCGTCTGATGTAGATTGCAGTCGTCTTGTGGCGTTACTAGCAGTCATAGGCTCAGGGAATCTGCGATCGCCCGAGCGGCTTCACTGCCCCTCTTCACTTGTCGGAAAATTCTCATGCGGAATGTCGTAGCAGCCTCCTGGGTCATGGTGGGCGTGGTGCTGGGGACTGCTTCGCACATCTGTGCAGAAGACTGGTCCCGATTCCGTGGTCCGAACGGAAGCGGGATCGCACCGGCGGGTGAGTCGGTACCGTCAGAATGGGGAGACGACAAGAATCTGGCCTGGAAACTGGAATTGCCCGGCCCCGGCTCCAGTTCACCAATCGTGGTCGGCAACAAAGTGTTCGTGACCAGCTTCTCTGGATACGGAGTCGATCCGAATGATCCGGGCAAACTGAACGACCTGAAGCGCCACTTGGTCTGTATCGACGCGACGAATGGAACCCAGCTGTGGGAACGAACTGTCGCAGCAACACTGCCGGAAGATCCATACTCTCGCATGCTCGGAGAGCATGGTTATGCGAGCGGTACACCCGCGAGTGATGGCGAACGTGTGTATGTCTTCTACGGGAAGACGGGAGTCCTCGCGTACGACATTGAAGGCAACGAGCTGTGGCGGGTGAATGTCGGCACCGAATCGGGACCGATGCGGTGGGGTTCGGGAGCGAGCCCCATCCTCTATGGCGACACAGTGATCGTGAACGCCAGCGAAGAAAACCAGGCTCTCTATGCTCTCGACAAGAAGACAGGCAAAGAGGTCTGGAAGGCGCAGGCCGAAGGACTCGGAATGACCTGGGGAACACCGATTCTCGTCGGCGAAGGCGACGCTGCCGAGCTGGCGATTGGCGTCCCCAGTGAAATCTGGGGCTTCAATCCCAAGACCGGTAAGCTGAAGTGGTTCGCTCAAGGCATGCCCGAGAACTCGTTCTGTGCCAGCCTGGTGACGGACGGGACGGTTGTCTACGCGATTGATGGTCGAGGAGGTGAAGGGATCGCAGTCCGTGCAGGAGGCAAGGATGATGTCTCCCAGACTCACACAGTCTGGCGCGGTAAAGCCGCCGGACGTGTCAGCACGCCTCTCGTCCACAATGGACGGATTTACTCGATCTCCGGTGGGACGGTGCTCTGCCTGGATGCTGCCACGGGGGAAAGGGTCTACCAGGAACGTTTTCCGGGGGCTCCTGTCACTCCCGCGGAACCTCCAGGTGGAGAAGGCGGCCCGCGTATGCGGGGCGGGCGTGGAGGCCGCGGAGGACAGGACTATGCCTCACCGATTCTCGTCGGCGACAAACTCATCCTGGTCACTCGTTCCGGTCTGACTCATGTCTGGCAGGAAGGTGCGGAGTTTAAGCCGATCGCCGACAATAAGTTCGCCTCTGACACCAGCAAATTCAACGGGACTCCCGCCGTGTCTGGCGGGCGACTCTTCATACGATCCGACAAGGCGATTTACTGCGTTGCAGGGAAGTAGCTGCCACGGAGATGTGGCTCCAGAGGGCTGATGACTGTGTCATGCGGCCTTGGTATTCGCATTGAATCTCACACAACACTCTCGATTTCAGGAGTCACTGACATGTTGTCATCACGCTTACGAATTGTGGCTGTTCTGACGGGCCTGATGCTCGCGGCCCCCGCACTCTCCCAGGCTCAAGGGCCCGGAGGTGGTGGCGGAGGCGGACGACGCGGAGGCTTTGGACGGGGCCCTGGCGGCTCAGCTGGCCTGCTCATGATGGAGGAAGTTCAGAAAGAACTCTCGATCACCGACGAGCAGAAAACGGAACTGACCAAGGTCATGGAGTCACTGCGGCCCACAGGCGGTCCCGGTGGTTTCAATCCAGAGGAGTTCCAGAAGCTGAGCGAAGAAGAACGCGCCAAAAAGATGGACGAGGTCCGGAAAGCCACCGAAGAACGCGCCAAGAAAGCCGACGAATCGATCAAGACATTGCTCAAGCCGGAACAGTGGACTCGCCTGAGCGAGTTGCGTCTCCAGCGTGAGGGTGTCCGGTCTCTGTCCCGCGAAGAGGTCCAGACTCAACTGGGATTAACCGACGAGCAGAAGGCCAAGATCAAGACGCTGTCTGAGGGTCAGGGCCAGGGTTTTGGCGGTGGTGGCGGTCGCGACTTCCGCGATATGTCCGAGGAAGAGCGTGCCAAATTGCGTGATGAAATGACCGCTCGTCGCGAAGCCTTCGACAAGGGGATGGCCGAAGTCCTGACCCCGGAACAGAAGGAAACCTGGACCAAGCTGCAGGGAGCTAAGTTCGAGTTCCCGAACCGTGGTTTTGGTGGAGGTCAAGGCGGCGGACAGGGTGGTGGTCGTCGCCGCCGTCCCGAGTAATATGACGCCGATGGACGCGTGATCAGCCCGGCCCGTCGGTGCGATCACGCGTTCTCTCTTTTCTATTCCCCATCCGCTGACACTCTTCGCCAGGTGCCCTCATGTCTCAGTTCCTGCCAGTTTCGAATCGCCGTCAGTTCCTTCAGGCGGGAGCATGGGGCTCACTGCTGTTGACGGTCCCCGGGCTGCTGGCTGAGGAACTGGTCAAGACTCCCTCGCAGACGGAAGGGCCCTTCTACCCCGATCATTTGCCGCTCGACACCGACAACGATCTGCTGGTCTTGAACGACAACCTCACCCCAGCCGTGGGTGAAGTGACTTACTTGAGTGGGCGGATCCTGGGTGCGAATGGAGAACCGATCCGAAACGCTGTCGTTGAAATCTGGCAGGCCGATAACAACGGGGCCTACCTGCACACTCGCAGTGGCAACAGTGACAAACGGGACCAGAACTTCCAGGGCTTTGGCCGGTTTACGACTGGTGCGTCGGGTGAATACCTGTTCCGCACCATCAAGCCCGTTCCCTACCCGGGCCGCGCGCCGCACATTCATTACGCCGTGAAGGTTCCCGGCCGCGACCGCTTCACGACCCAGTCTTACATCAAGGGGCACCCGGGCAACGAACGCGACGGGATCTACAAATCGGTCCGGGATCCGCAGGCCCGCGATTCGATCACCGTCGATTACACCCCGTTGCCCAAATCGAAAGTTGGCGAATTGACCGCCACTTTCGACATCGTGCTTGGTTTTACCCCGGAGGCGTAACGATACTCTGCGATAGAGACGGTTTTGAAGCAACTCTTTGAAGATGTCTCAGCTTCTTTTCGGCATGTCAAATTGCCGCCCACCGGCAAGCCAAACGGGTCGATCGGCTCTCTGCGGCCAGAAGTTGAGGATCTCTGTAAGGATTTCGCAGACTCTGCACGACTTGACGCCGTTTTCTGCCGATATTAAAACCAAGGATCGCATTAAGGCTTTGATGGTGGGGAGTTCCACGCAATCAGCAG
>QWOR01000270.1 GCA_003669575.1 Planctomycetota bacterium
ATCGAATCATACCGCCATGGCGTGTACGTCAGCTCGCTCAAATCCCAGCTGTCGGTGGTGAATCGCTTGCGAATGGCAGCTGCTTCACGAGAGTAGCTGAAGTTAAACGGGGCCAGAGCCTTAACCCGCGAAGACCCACCCACCCGAAGGAAGTCCGAGTCTGCCACTTGCAGTGCAAGATTCTCGTCGGCCTGAAAGATGTCGTCCTCGCGGCGATCAGGACTGGAGAGACGAGTTTCATCCTCCTCGTCGATCATCGTTGACGTGCCATTTGCATAGAGTGGGCCACCATAGGGATAAGCAGCTTCTATTGGAGGGACCGTACCTCCGCCCGATGCTAGTGGAGCTTCCCAGCCCTGCAGATAGCTCGGCCAGACCACAGGGGAGCCCGCCACTCCCGCTACCAGATTTCGACCGCTCGACGTGTAGGCGTTGGCTCCCGCCCCGTGAGGATCGACGGGATGTGACGCGGCAGGAACTACGACATTGGTACTGCCCAAAAGACGCGGGTCATACAACGAAGGATACCGCCGGGCTCCACCACGATAGCGGGGATTATCGAGGGTGTTGTCGGAATCGTCGTCATATCCACCATTGCCTGTGTAGCCAGGACGAGGGAACAGATTTGTCGGTGATGCGGGCAAAGCCCTGCTGACAAACGATTCCTCACCGTAACGCCCTGTCAGCGGTGCCAGGCTGCGACTCAGAGGACGCCCTCGCAGCAAAAACGACAACTCCATATTCGCCATGGCTGCGCGGGACTGTGGAGTATTGCCTGGAAAGATTGGGAACGTCGAATTGCTAAAGTAAAACGCATGCTCCTGCTGAACAAAACTCAAATCGTTCTGTCCGGAGAAATCGGCGGGATTCCCGGTCAGGGCGCGAATCGGGTTCACTTCGCTGACACTGGCTCCCGTATTCGAAAGAGAGAACGGAGCTGCGGTGTAGGCCACACTGCCGTCATAGTAACCCTGTCGCAGATTGCCATGTGCATTGAGGTTGATCAACGAGTCGGCATCAAGAATGTAGTACGAAATCAGCGGGACAAACTGCCGCCCATCGGCCATATCCACAAGCTCGCGCCCCAGGTCGATCCAGATTCCATCGAGTTCGCCGTCCCCGGTCAGGTCAACATCGAGATCATACGTCGCGTTTCCAGTGGGGTCTGAGTAGACACCCATAGTGGAAATATTGGAGAACGGAAAGGCTCCGATATAACGGTCACGGTTTCCACTTTGTGCAGGAGTTGCAGTTGTGAGAAAACGAGGGATTCCATCTCTGTATTTGTGCTCGACATGGGGGCGCATTACCAGGCGAGCTGTGTCGGGATCCGTATAGAGATTCGCGAAGTTTGAATTGCGCATCGCCGGGAACAGATCGGGGCGAAAGAACGACGGTACAAGTACTCGCACGCCGGTCGACTGATCGATTCGATCATAGGCCAGGAAAATGTTGTTGATGTCCGGATAGGTATAATCCACATCTGGCTGGAACGGACGCAGTGCGTTTGTCGCGACTGGCTGCCCGAACGCATCCACACTGGGGTCTGCCTGAGCGGGTCGGCTGAAGTTGATGCCGAATACTGGTACGCCCAGGTTGCCTGCATCGGTTGGGTCGAGTGCTGCATCGACAGTGCCATCTCCATCCATGTCGAAGCGGGCATAGTCGCCGGGACCAAAGATCCCATCGGAATCATTGTCCAGAAACTGCGTGGAGATCCCATGTCCGTTGTGTGGTAAGACGTCGCTCGGCTGCAACGTCGGTTGCATACGTCCGAGGACATGAGCGATTAGCGAATGAGGCGTACCCGGCTGGCCGTAGGTCAGCCCGGCTGGCGGTGTTGTGGTGAAAGAGTCGCCAGCCGATAAAGCACTCATGATCCGTGAAGAATCAGGACCGATGATCAGCTGCTTGTCGGCTTCCTCGAAGAATTCATCGGGGTTGAGAAGTTCGTCATATGGATTTGTGGCATAGTTCCCGGCAGCAGTCAGTTCTTCCTGAACGAACTCGAAGAAGAAGATGCCGAGAAAGATCATCAGGCTGAGCAGTGCCAGCACGACAATAATGACAGCGCCCCCGCGACGGGCGACCGACGGGCGGACAGTTCGGAGGTGTGGTGTGCTGTGTTGCATGAGATTCCCCTTTCAAGAAGGGACTCGGGGCCGCTCCGAGATGTCTGGTTGTGCAGCGAAGTTGGGTGGTTCCCTTCGCAGCCCGTGGTGTGCCTCAGTTGTCAGGGTTCGCGAACGAATGCACGATCGAAAACTGACGGGCGGTCCCTTCGATGGGATCGCGAACTCGCAATGTGATGCGAATTTTTTTCAGGCCCACACGATTGTCGAATGCTTGCCAGGTTAAACTGCTGGGTGTGTAGAGATCGAGTTGTCCATTTCCATTCGCGTCTTCGCCAAGGTCTAGGATTGAATTGTTGTTCGTGTCTTCAGAAAAATCAGAGGCGGCAACGTTGGGACCATGCAATCTTGTCGATTCTATTGTGCGCTCGCCAAGTACTTGGTTCCAATTTGGAGGAGTTGCCCCCGATTGAGCCCAGTCGAGTGTACCAGCTGTATGTAACGAGTTGGGTTCACCTTGTGATCCATCTTCACCAAGCCCAAGAAGGCCGTCCCCGTTGCGATCTTCCCCTGACGCGACGCATCGATATGCGATGCTGAATGAGGTGTCTGGCAGGCTTGTGGTACTGCCTGGCTTGAAGACAACATCCCCCGGAAGATATCTCGTCGACGGGGTCCAGTATTTCACTGCACCACCGGAGTTGGTTACCGACTGACTCGGGAAGACAGGGATATCCAGGAATCCATTTGCATTCAAATCCTCCCCTGTATCGAGAGTTCCGTTGTTGTTGACATCCTCTGTCAATCGGTAAAGAAGTGGCCGATAGGGCGGTTTGAACCAGTTGGTCAGCGCGGGCGCAGCCGTATTCTGCTGTCCGGGATCTTCAGTCCACATATCGGGGTGACCAGTATCGAACACCCAATTCCTTGCACGTCGAGCAACAGGAACTCCCAGGCGTGGGTCAGTGTTGGGATCAGCTCCGGGACCATAGTGAGGATTCAGACGGGCATCATCGCGGAAGTAGCCCGTGGGAAAGTCATGACCAAGCTGTACGAACCCCTCTGCGATGTCCTGATAGTCGTTCAAATTCAGGTCACCCAGGTTGTTGAGGACACCGTTCAGATTAGCATCTTCTCCACTGTCCAGGACTCCATTGTTGTTGAGATCCTCATACTCGTAGCGACCACTATCCCAGACTTCCACATCAAATGACTCCACGTTCGACAGCAACAAATCCTCGGATTCTCGCGTCTTCAGAGAATCAGGGTCGACGACCGGTGTTCCCGATACTGACAACCGGTTTCGTTGAATGTCAAAACTGAGCGGTTCCAGCAGCGGGTTAAATCTTTCTCCGGGCCATCGCCATTGAAAGGAGCCAGTTTCTGCGTGGATCGGACGTCCAAAGAAGACACCCGCGTCGTCGTACTCAATCGGTACCCCACGAGCTTGGATGTAGTTTGAGACAGAGCTCAATTGATTCGTGGCAGTTTGTGCAAATCCGAATCTGGTAAACGAGCGGCCCAAAGACTCTGAAGCATCGTCTAAATTGCTAAATGCGTCGACACCCAGAAACCGAACAATGTCTTGGGTTGGGTCGGCAACGACATTTACTTGGCAGAACGCCGAATAATCGAACGCTTTGTAGTAGCTAGGAGTCGCTGCTGAGTTCCCCGGGACAATCCTCGAATTGAACACGGCGGTCGTTTTCGAAGGTTGAGCTGAATTCAGTGCTGGTCTGCCAGACAGCTCCAGATCGCGAACCAGGAGTACCCGGCGATACAGGTTTCCACCACGGACAAAATAAGTGACCTCGGCAGCGCGGCTACTACCGACTTGATTGGAGGTGTCGCCATCGTCGATCTCAGGATGATTAGAATACTCCCAAGCGTTGGCGGGAGTTTGTTCGAACTTCAGAACGTTGGGGACTTCTTCGCAACGTCCGAAATAATAGGATGGATCACGATTTCGCACTCCGCGTGTGATGTATGTCGTGAAGTGCAACACGTCATCCGTGGGATTCGTCTGATCGTTTTCGGAGAGATAGAAGAAACCCTTCTGCATCTGACTCGGAACATCGCCCTTGACGAGTGGGATTAACCCCTGATTGGATCTCGCCTCGGTGCGGTAAGAGGCCCGTTGCAAATCGCCGCGCAAGAGCAGGTCGGCCAGACGGGCTTTGGTGTCGTTGCGAGAGGAAGCCTGTTGTCGGCCAAGACTGCTGATGGCCGCCAGATAGATCTGGGCGAACATCAGCATCATCAACACCACCAGCGTGGTGGCCACCAGCATCTCGACGAGCGTAAAACCTCCCCGGGCAGCTGCGCTTGGCCGACGATGGACAATGTGCGGGTGCATGAGGGAACCTTACGGAGCAAACGGAAAGACGTGGATGACGCCGGGAATGATTACAGCTTGGCAATCGTTGGTGATGTCATCCAGCAGGTAGTCGCGGAACGCATCTGGGTCGCCCAGCTTACCGGTCGGCACATTTACGGCGTCGCCGAGCCTGACAATTGAACGAGCGTGCGATCCATTCACATCGGGTAAGTGGGTGTTTGGGTCGAATCGTTCTTCGTTCACTTCGATCTTCTGGATCTGGTACCAGTAGCCGTGGCTGGCGTCGAAAATGAAGCCGCCTTCCTTGAGTCGGGGGCTTTCCGAGTCGGCGTTGTAGGGCCAGCGGACCTTGGCCATGTTGACGTCGTTGCGTCCATTGGGCCACAGCGTGTCCTCGCCGGGGTCGGCCACATCGCCGTCATTGTTCAGGTCTTCAGTCTGGCAGAACTCGGCCCGGTAGCCCTGCTCGTCGAGTGTTTGGAATGTCCGATTGAAGACGATGGCACACTGGGCCTCGAACTCACCCCGTGGGCTGGAGTGCACAGCCATCAGCCAGCTGTAACGAGTCGGAGCCTGGACATCGATGCGGACCTGGTCCGGCAGAAAACCCGAGGGGAGTACGCCATCAATCCGCAATGTCGAATTAGGATTATTCGGATCAGTGAAATTCGGATTCGAGACCGGTAACTCGACGGCCCGTGGATTCAGCGTAGAGGTGAAGACCATTCGATTCAGGTTCGTCAAGCCTCTCACATCCATCGTATTGGGGAAGACAATCTCCAATTGATTGGCGGCAGGTATGGAGACGGTGACGGGTGTCGTTTCCACCGCTTCGGACCAGGAGTCCTGCAGGCGGAAGAACTGGTTTGCGGCATCGGGACTCAACTGGCAATGGATTCGATCGAGATATTTGGATGAACCTGATGTGTCTGCATAGAGGCGCCCGAACTGGTAACGATCTATCGAAAGCGCGTCCTGACGATGCCACCCGAGAGGATCGACGAGATATGCAGACCATGACCGATTCTTGAGGTACGGGCTATGTCGATACGGCACCCAATTCAAGCTGCCATCCGGAACCGGTGCTTGACCTGTGGGCCGATTCAAATATCCACCATCGAAAGTATTCGCAGACCAATTCGACACGCCATTGAACGGAGGCGAGTATGGAAGGCTGAGTTCGGAACTTGCCCCATCGTAGTAGAACAACAAATTTGTATCTGGAAATAATCGCTCAGATGCTTTCGGCGTAACCCAACGACTTGGGATTTCTGACGAAATATTCAAGGGAAATGGTACAGCGGGCGGCAACTGTCCATATACCGTTTGTTCCGACCACTGCGGCGCACCGGTCCACAGCTGGGGATTCCCGAGCAACAAATCCTTGATTGAGCCTTCGTAGAGTTTGGAATTGGTCAGCTGGTTGGCTTTCACAGCCCGCAGGATCGCGAGGGGGAAGAGCGTGAAGACCGAGGTCACGCCGATGGCCATGATCAAAAGTGCCATCAACACCTCGACCAGTGTGGCACCGGTCCGGTGAGGAGAGTCAGCCGACGTAAATGAGGCTGAGCGGATCATCGTCCCTCCCTCCCTTTACGAGCATAGGAGTAGGGGTCATCCGCCCAACCATCGGGGGTGTTGGTCGACGTGCCATTGATGTAGTTGTCGGTTCCGTTGACCTCGGCCATGTAGACCAGACCCGTTTGCGGGATAATGCACACCAGCTTGCGCTCGCTGGAGGGAAAGTCAGCTGTGTAAGGGGCGACGGTTCCGTTCTGGCCATTCTCGAAATCACCGGGGATCAAGCCAACGGAGTATCCAGAAATCGATTGCATCCGATCGAAGTCCTCGCGGGTGCAGACATACAGAAAGATCGGACCACTCCCCGAAAGGGAACCCGTGACGGTCCCGTTAGGCGAGACGAGAATGTCAAAGTTGACATCGTCCAAAATGCCATTGGCGTTGTCGTTGGGGAGCGTGGCATTCCCATCGTTTTCATTCGCGTCCAGAACCCCGTTCTGGTTCGTGTCCTCGAACACTTTCCAGGCTTGGGGCATTCGGCTGGAATCGAGATCGATCACGATGCCAGGCGGGAGATTAGTGGCCTCGGTCTCTGGAAGTTCCTGAGGAGCGAGACGGAGCAGATAGGGAATGGGAAGCGTGTTGGAGCGAGTCAGCTCAGCCGGATCTGCACTGGTTCGCGGCTCAATCTGGTAGGCCCCCAGATTGCTGTTTGCCGCCGGGTTCCAGGACGCATTGTCAATCAGTCCGACGATGCGCATCTTGTTGTTGTCAGGATCGAAGCCCTGTGACGAGATGGTATACCAGCGCCCCGATTCATTGGCGGGGATTCGCATGCGGGCGCCGGGTTTGAGGAGTCCCTCATCACGCAGGCGTGTCCATTCGCCAAGCTGGATGCACTTCAGCTGAACAGTACCATTGGCGTCGATCTGGACTCGGAGTGTTCCATCGTAGATTTGAGTCTGGCCGATGTACTGCATTCCCGAGATGAGAGCGGGAGTCTGCTTGTCGCGGAGCAGGCGGAGGCCGCGGGGTTCCATCGACTTGCCCGCGCGGCTGTGGGCACCGTGAAAGGAGGCACCGAGCTGGCGAGCCGCAGCTGCGACCTTGTCATGCTTGCTGTCGCGAAAGGCCGAGAGTGAGATAGTGGCCAGGATGATGAAGATTGTGATCGAGACGAGCAGCTCGACAAGCGAGAAGCCGGTTCGGGAGATTCGCTGTCGACGAGTCGAAAATGTTCTCAACGAGAGCATTATTGTGGCCCTCGCTGCTGGTTGGTGATGTTGTCAGAGAGGCTGAGGCAGGCCTCATCGGTGTGGATGACTCGAGCCAGACGATCGGCACCCGATTCCGTGGGGAGATGGAGGCCGAGGATTCCATCCTGTCCGGCAGAAACAATCAGTGGAGATGAAGCTGTGTTGGAGTCGTGGTACCAGGTGGCCGTAAAGGGCATGGCAGCGTAGGCGGCGGCAGTTCCACGTTTTAGAAAGAAGGGGTTCATCAGTGGCGCGGCAGACACAGAGGGAGTCTGACTCGATGTCGGATTTAATGCGCGAGTTACATCAGCTGGGTCTCGATCGATGCGATTTCGGTTCGTCGTTGCCGATGCGGCCGCGGTGGAGGTAACAGATGGGAGATTTGAAATCAGCAGCGATGAAGTGGTGTAGTCCGTTGTTCCGACAGTGACCTTGCCTGTGTAACTCGCTCCGTCATCTTTCAACAACCGAGTGGGCCAGTTATAGAACTCCAGCGAGTGTCTCCATCCGTCCAGAAACTCCAGGCGGCCATCGTTGTCCGTATCGCCGATGAGATTTTGATCGATGCCGCCGATGTCCGCAGGAGGCAGGCCGAAGACATCTCCCTGCGTCAGAGTCAGGTAGAGGATCTCTGAACTCTGCCAATCGGTGGGCAACACGGAACCAGTTATTCGTGAAAGCATGGGTGAGTCATCTGCAGTACCAGCGACATCGTCGTAGCCATACATGTCCTCAATTCGTTGAGGAAAGGCCAGCTTGAACATGGTTTTGCGGACAAACACTTCTGCTTGCAACGGTGTAATGAGAACAGTGTTGTCTCCGGAGTCGTACGCGGCTTGGTACAATGCTTTAAATTCCGCGACCTTGGCGCGGAAAGAGTGATTCTTGAGCTTCAGCGGCACGTCATAGTCAATGTGCGTCACACCCGCAGTGGCCTCTTGAAACGCGTCGACCCGTTCGCGTAGGGCACTGGAGAGAACGCGGATGGCGGTTTTGGTGGCGGCTTCTCGTGCGGCGTTGCCGCTGGCTCCGACGGCGACGAACGTCAGCGAGGCGAGGATCGCAATGATGGCCATCACGACCAGCATCTCCACGAGGGAGAAGCCCCCGCGTGGGCGATGCGTTTCGGTGATGGGCATGGTGCGTCGCATGTGTGTCGCTCTCCCAGCTGCGTCGGCGGGTGTGCCGAATCAGTTGATGGTGCCGCCTTTGAAGTTCGTGATGTTGTCGCGTTCGAACGCTCGCTCAGGGCGAGGTTCAAGCAACTCCATGTCACCACTCAATACACCCCCCCAGCCATACTCACCATCCATACCGGGTGAGATCAGCTGGAACGACTTGGCGTTAAAGAGAGGCGAGGCAGTGAAGTTTGGAGCCGTCGCTGGATAGCTGCCCGTATAACGACGATAGGCGTACGCGAACCCCGTGGGGGTCGTGGTGTAGGCATCGTAAGGCGATTGCGAGGTGAACTGAACGTCAGCGTCGCGATAGCCCCGCCCACCATAGCTGCTGGCGTAGAGAATGGGGTTTCGTTGACCCGACAGGGAGTCGCGATACTCTGGCATGAACTCCGCATCAGAGGTGCCTTCGACATTCATCAGTCGACCCGAGTCGAATTCATAGAACGGGCCTGATCGGGCTCCACCCAGGGCCAAGGGATTAAGCGGATTCTGAGAGAACCCCGTGAGTGCCCAAGGCGTGTCACTGACACCAGTCTGATCTGGCATCCCACCCAGGAAGAAGACCAAACACTCGGCACCATTCAATGTGATGATGTCGGTGAAGTCGCCATCATTGTTAATATCGCGAGCAATCGTAAAGTCGAAATCCGGCCACATCTGGCGAATCAGAGCCCGGCTGCGATTGACCGCAGCTGCCGAAGGGGAGGAGCCACCCCACCCCGCTGAAGCCTCGAAGAGAACGATCCCGCTGGGTGGCTCGCTTCCGTACTTGGCCTTGAAGTCGGTGATCGCCTTCTCGATGTTCTTGAACTCGACGACGACAGCTGTGACCCGGGCGCGAATGACTGCTCCACGCACGGCGACCAGCAGGAATCCCATCAGGATCGTGATAATCAGAATCACCACCATCAGCTCGATCAGCGAGAACGCTCGGCGGAGGGCGGAGCGAGTGGCTGATGGGCGGGTGGGTCGGGAGTTCCGGATGGGCCGTTGCATGATGGAGACTCCTGCGATTCGGGGACGAACTTGATTTTGAAAGAACCCGAATTGCGGGCGGTTTGGACGGGATGTCGGTCAGGTCGTGGTTGGCTTCTCTCTGCGAAAGGTGTAGCGTTTTGCAGCACCTTGCGTCGCGTCCTGCGGGTCGTCGTGAGGCG
Organism: Planctomycetota bacterium; assembly: GCA_003669575.1. Lineage (GTDB taxonomy): Bacteria > Planctomycetota > Planctomycetia > Planctomycetales > Planctomycetaceae > TH-plancto1. The sequence goes on from QWOR01000270.1 coordinate 9,526, forward strand.
GTTCGCCTCGAAAATCAGGCTTTTTCCAGCCCACCCACTTACATCGCACCTTGCGTGCCAGCGGATGGAATTGTCCATCCGCTGGCCAGTTTTCCACACTGGTCACGACAGCTCGTTGAGCAGCTTGACCAGGGGCATAAACAGCGCGATGACGATGAAACCGACGATGAGCCCCAGGACCACGGTCATGATCGGTTCCAGCAGGTTCACCAGACCTTCGACCAGAACCGACACTTCTTCTTCGTACACGTCGGCCACCTTGTAGAGCATGTTGTCGAGGGCTCCGGTCTCTTCGCCCACGTCGACCATGTTCACCACCATGTCGTCGGTGATACGTGTCTCTCTCAGTGGCACAGACATCGTTTCACCTTCGCGAATCGAAGACTGGATGTGTTCAAACGCCTTGCGGAAGACTTCGTTACCCGCGGTGTCGCGAGCGATGGCCAGGGCTTCCAGAATGGGCACGCCCGAGGCAATGAGTGTCCCCAGCGTGCGGCACGTTCTGGCCACGGTCGATTTGGAAATAATGGCCCCCAGCAAGGGGATCTTCAGGGCTATTCGATCCAGGATGTACGACCCGGTTTTGTTTTTTCGTATGATCTTCAAGAGCAGGATAAATCCGACCGGGATCGTGGGAATCAGGTACCAATAAGTCACGATGTTATCGCTCATATTGATGAGCAGCACCGTCATCGAGGGAAGTTCCACACCGAAGCCAATGAAGATTTCCTTGAACTTCGGGATGATGAAGTACATGATCCCGCCCACGATCGTGCCGGCCACAAACAGCACGGCAGCCGGGTAGATCATGGCCCCCTGCACCTTGCGTTTGAGGGCCTGGGATTTTTCCTTGAACTCTGCCAGACGCTGGAGAATGACTTCCAGCGCACCACCGGCCTCACCGGCTTTGACCATGTTCACGTAGAGGTTGTCAAACGCCTTGGGCTGTTTTGCCATGGCTTCCGACAGGGTGTTTCCTGATTCGACATCTTCGATGACGCCGATGAGTGAGTTCTTGAGCGGTCCAGGCTTGGCTTGTGTCTCCAGAATCCGGAGGCTGCGGAGGATTGGCAGGCCGGCGTCCTGCAGCGTGGAGAGCTGTCGAGTGAACGTACAGAGCACCTTGGGCTTTACGCCGCCTAAAGAGAAGGCCTTCTTTTTGCGGGGCCCTTTCATCTCTTTAGTTTTGGCCGCGGCAGTTGCGTCCTTTTTCTTGCCCTTGTTCTTCTCGGTGATCTTGGTAACGAAGAATCCTTTTTCACGGATTTTCGTTTGTGCTTCCGCCTCGGTCGCAGCGTCGATGGAGTCCTTGACCTCGAGGCCCGAGTTGTCCATTGCCTCGTATTGGTAGGTTGCCATGTCTCTCTTCCTCGAATCGAGGCCCTCTGCTCAGTGGAGTGGGCAGCGGATGAATCTGTTGTGTGAGTCGCCAGACGGGTGTGTCGACGATGGGGAGACTCGGGGGAACGGGTGCTTCTCAGACGAGACGCAAAGAACAGATCCCAGAATCAACTGTTCGTCGGTTTTCGGAGTTGGTCAAGCATCGCCGTCTTCCATGACGGTTTCGCGGACTACTTCGTCGATCGTCGAGACTCCGTCGAAGATCAATTTCAGCCCCGATTCGCGTAGAGTGGTCATCCCCTGACTGCGGGCCAGGTTTCGCATGTCGTCGACCGACGCATCCGATGAGATCATGTCCCGGATATCGTCGCTCATGTCCAGCAGCTCGTAGATCCCGCAACGCCCCTTGTAGCCCGAGTTGTTGCACCGCTGGCATCCCTTGCCGTAGTAGAACTTATACTGCCGGGCCTTTTCAATCGGCAGCTGAAGCTCCAGCAACAACTCGTCCGACGGGTCGAACTGGGTCCGGCACTGGACGCAAATCTTGCGCACCAGTCGTTGTGCCAGGATGGCTTCGACCGTCGCGGTGATCAGGAAGGTCGGCACCCCCATGTCACGCAGACGGGTAATCGCCGACGGAGCATCGTTTGTGTGCAGCGTGCTGAACACCAGGTGGCCAGTCAGCGAGCTTTGTACCGCGATTTCGGCGGTTTCATAGTCGCGGATCTCGCCGACCAGAATGATGTCCGGATCGTGACGCAGAATCGCCCGCAGAGCCGATGCAAAGGTCACTCCGATTTCGGAGTTGATCGGGACCTGAACGATGCCATCGATGTCATACTCGATGGGGTCTTCTGTCGTGATCACCTTGGTTTCGATGTCGTTGAGTTCGTTCAGCGCGGAATAGAGAGTTGTCGTCTTGCCCGAACCCGTGGGCCCCGTCACCAGCACAATGCCGTGGGGCCGGTGAATCGTCTTGCGGAAGTTGTTCAGAATGGAAGGATCCATTCCGATCTTGTTCAGGTCGAGCTGCACGACGGTACGGTCGAGAACTCGCATAACCACTGATTCGCCAAACATGGTCGGCAGAATACTGACTCGCAAGTCGACGGGACTGCCACCGACGTTGAGTTCGATACGACCGTCCTGAGGCAGACGGCGTTCGGCGATGTCGAGATTCGCCATGACCTTCACGCGGCTGACAATGGCTGCCGCCAGATGGCGGGGCGGCGGGACCATCTCGTACAGCACGCCGTCCGCACGCACGCGGATCTTGAACTCGTCTTCAAAGGGCTCAAAGTGGATGTCGGACGCCTGATCCTTGATCGCCAGCAGCATCACCATGTTGAGCAGCTTACGAATCGGGTGCGAGTCCATGTACTCGTCAGCCAGATCGAACGCGCCCTGCTTGCCGCCGAGACCAGCGTTTTCCGGCATCTCTTCGAGGCCGGCAATCACATCTTCGATGCTGTCCTGCTTGGCGGCATAATGCTTCAGAATCGCCTGCTCCACGGCCTGCGGAGAGGAGACCGCTCCTCGCACCTCCATGCCGATGAAGTTTCTCAAATCGTCGAGAGCAGCCAGGTTCTGGGGATCTCCCATGGCCACGGTCAGCACGCCGTCACGCATCGAGATCGGCATGATCTTGTAGACTTCGGCCATCGTCGACGGAACAAGGTCCACGACCTTCGGGGGGATGTTCGTTTCCGCCAGATTGACGACCGGCATACCCCATTGCTCGGCGAGCGCTTCCGTCAGCTGCTCATTCGTAATCAGCCCGAGCTTGAGAGCCACCTGCCCCAGAATTTCACCGGGGCTCTGCTTCTGCTCCTCGAGTACGTCCCAGAGCTGATCCTCGGACAGGTAGCCGAGATCCACCAGGATTTGTCCAAGACGACGTTGAGCCATGTAATTCTGCCGTTGAGAAGGCCCCCGGGTCTAATCCCTCGGGCCTGGTCGTGAATGGGTGGGGACTGAGTGATTGCAAGTCAGCGTGTGGCCGGTTCGCAACCCTTGCAGCCCAGTCCGGCTTCTCTCCGCATGATGGCGGAGGCAACTGTGATCTTCCGAGTCGATGAACGACCAAGGCGATGCCAGACGAGCGAGCACCGTGCGGACTTTGACGCACCGCACCTCACCCGCCAAATACACTCAGCCTTCGTCATCCTCCTCGTCTTCATCATCCCCACTTTCCTGGAAGACACCCTTCTTCGCATTGTTAATGCGCATCTTGAGTTCGCCCGGGTTGTTCGACTTCATGATCACATCACGCTCGTCGCACAATCCCTTGCGCCACAAGTCGAACAGGGCGTCGTCCAACAGCTGCATCCCGTACTTGCGTCCCGTCTGAATCGACGAGTTGATGCGGTACGACTTGGCTTCGCGGATCAGGTTCGCGATAGCAGGCGTGACGACCAGCATCTCGTATGCAGCGACGACCCCCTTGGGCTTACGCGGCAGCAGAGCCTGGCTGAGCACCGCAATAATCGAGGACGACAGCTGGGTCCGGATCTGCTCCTGCTGGTTCGTAGGAAACACGTCGATGATTCGGTCAACGGTCCCCTGAGCACTCGACGTGTGCAACGTACCGAACACGACGTGGCCGGTTTCAGCTGCGGTGATCGCCGAAGAAATCGTTTCCAGATCGCGCATTTCCCCCACCAGAATCACGTCGGGGTCCATACGCAGAGCACGCTTGAGCGCCTCGGGAAAGTTCGGCACGTCGACGCCGATTTCGCGCTGGTTGATCGTCGACTTCTTGTGCTTGTGGTAGTACTCGATGGGGTCTTCGAGGGTGATGATGTGATGGTCAGCGGTGTCATTGATGTAGTTGATCATGCTGGCCAGCGAAGTCGTCTTCCCCGACCCGGTCGGCCCGGTCACCAGAAACAGACCGCGCGGACGATTGATCAGGTCGGCAATCACCGTCGGCAGACCCAGCTGTTCGAATGTCAGAAACTCATTCGGAATACGCCGCAGCACCAGCCCGATCTGACCACGCTGCTTGAACACAGCCACGCGGAAACGGGCCTTGTCTCCGAAGGCAAAACCAAAGTCGGTCCCGCCCATCTCCTGGAGCTCGGCCTGGTTACGCTCCGGGGTAATCGACTTCATCAGGGAGACGGTATCAGCAGCTTCGAGAGACTTCGTTTCCAGGCGGACCATATGCCCGCCCACCCGCACGACAGGAGGCTGCCCGGTCGTGATGTGCAGGTCACTGACCTTCTCCCGGACGACTGTCTCGAGGAGTTTATCAATCTGTAAACGACGTTCTTCTGGGGCGTCAGCCATATATGCCTCTTCGAGTGTCTGGAAGTCTTGATGGTTGAGGACGTTATGACAAGTGCGTGTGAGGCGGAATTCACCCGGATTCGGGTTTCGTACACCTGGGCTGCGGCCCGCAGACCAGGAATTATTCCGCCATTCCTCGCAAACCTACAACTGGATTGTGTTTCCGGCACCAATCCCCATCGGAACAAGCCCCGAATTCCACAGAGATTTCCGGCCGAACCGGAGTCAGTGACCGCCCCCCTGCAGCTTGTAAGCCTCAGTGAGGGTGGTGATGCCAGCCAGTGCCTTGTCCACGGCATCCTCCACGAGTGTCCGCATTCCGAACAGTCGCGCCTGGCGGCGGATGTTCTGAGTCGGCTCACTACGAAACGCCATCTCACGCAGAGTCCCGTTCATCATCATCAACTCGAACACTGCTTTTCGCCCGCGATAACCCGACTGCTGACAGTGGGCGCACCCCTTGCCCTTGCGGAACTTGGCCGTGCTGAGCTGATCATCGGTGAGCTCGAACAGCGCCAGCTCGTCCGGTGTTGGTCGATAGGAATCGCCGCATTTGGGGCAAATGCTGCGGGCCAATCGCTGAGCCATGACCGCCATCACCGATGATGCGACGAGGAATGGCTGCACTCCCATGTCGATCAATCGTGTAATAGAACCGGGCGCGTCGTTCGTGTGGAGTGTACTGAAAACCAAGTGTCCAGTTAAAGACGCCTGAATAGCCATTTCAGCTGTCTCGGTATCGCGGATTTCCCCCACCAGAATCACGTTCGGGGCTTGTCGCAACATCGCGCGGATGATTCGTGAGAAATTCAGCCCGATGGAATGCTTCACCTCGCACTGATTGATTCCGGGGAGGTAGTACTCGACGGGATCTTCGGCTGTGATGATTTTCCGGTCTGGGCGGTTCAGTTCACCCAGAGCACTGTACAGAGTGGTCGTCTTGCCCGACCCGGTCGGCCCTGTCACCAGAAAGATTCCGTTCGGCCGACGGATGATGTTCTGGAACTTCCGGTAGTTCTCTTCGCTGAAGCCGAGGTTACGGATACCAACCTTGATGTTGTCACGGTCGAGGATACGCATGACCATGGCCTGGCCATGGTTCGTCGGCAGCACGCTCACGCGAAGGTCGAAGTCTTTGCCGTTCACACGCGTCTTGATGCGACCGTCCTGGGGCCGACGCTTCTCCGCGATGTCTATACGCCCCATAACCTTAAGGCGACTCATCAAGGGTGCCAGCAGGCGACGTGGGGGGGAGTCACGCTCCACCAGCACGCCGTCGATCCGGTATCGGATTCGAACCCGGTCCTCGAACGGCTCAACATGGATG
>QWOR01000044.1 GCA_003669575.1 Planctomycetota bacterium
GCTCGACATGGACTGGCCACGTCGAACCACTCTGGTCTATCTCAATCGTGAATTCGTCCCGATCGACACCCTGCGTGAGCCAGCTATGCGGACGGGGCAGGGAGAGCCACTGACAATCTACATCGAGAATCGCAGTGGCAGATTACCTGCAAAGGTCTTCTTTGAACGTAAGACACTCAACGGAGAGCGAGAGCAGGGCGAGCTGAGGCAAACGACGTTGAATGATGCACAGGGCCGCCCACATCAGGTCGCCGTCGCCAGCCCTCCGTCTCTCGCCAGTTTTGAGTTCAGGGCTCACGGCGGCGATGATGGCCGGGCTCCCTGGTTGATGTTCAACGTCGTCCCGCCTCCCCGCGTGCAATCATTCGAGATCACCCTGACACCCCCCAGATACGCGGGGCGTCCCCCGGAAACATCGACCAGTGGAGTGGGCCACTTGCAGGGACTGGTCGGTAGCCAGGTTCACATCAAATGCCGGACAACAACTCCCCTGCAGTCCGCCATTCTGAAGAAAGACAACGAACCCCGGCAGACGTTGACCCTCAGCGAGAATCGCCAGGAGTTCGTCCTCGATTGGACGATCACAGCTGCGGAACGTTCGACCTACTGGCTCGATCTGGCCGACTCACTCGGCCTTCGCGTTAGCAATCCGCCACGCTACGAAATCCGAGGGGTCGCCGACCAGGAGCCCGTCGTGTCACTCCTCTTGCCCACCTCTGATCTGCGTGTCACTGCCAATGCGGAGATCTCGATCACTGGTGAGGCCCGGGACGATCTCGGACTGCAAACCACGGAGATGGTCTATGAGCTTCCCTCGACCGTTTCAACGACTGAGCTCGCGAATACGCCACTCAAACTGGATCAACACTCAATTCCATTGGGGCCCCCTCAACCAGGCAATCTGGAGCAGGCCATCCAGACCACCTGGAAACTCTCCGAACTGAACCTCCCCGCCGGGACACAGGTTCGCTTCTGGCTTCAGGCCAGAGATGCATGTGATCTGCATGGGATGAATGGACAGATCGGCCGCAGTGCGGTGCGGGTTCTGTCGATCCTTACACCGGAAGAGAAGCAACAGGAGTTCAGCGGTCAGCAGAACCAGATTGCCGAACGCCTTAACCAATTGCGAGACAAACAGGCGACACTCGAGCAGTCGACTCGCGAGATCATTGAACAGTGGAAATCAATCGGCTCACTGCGTCCCGCCGAAATTCACGAGCTGGAGGACCTGCAGACCAAACAGAAGGAACTGTCCCACGAGATGGGGCAGGGTACAAACAGCGTACTCGGCGAGCTGAAGGCCCTGCAGCAGGCCAGAACAACCAACCAGCTGAGCGACCCGCAATCGAGTGAATCGCTCACCCGATGGGAAGCGACGCTCACACCACTGGCCGAAGAAGTACTGCCAGCCGTCCTCGCGCAGCTTGATGCCACTCGGCAGGGTGTCGTCCAGAGCGCTACCAACCAGCCTCGATCCAAAGAACAGACCGCGGCAGCACTGGACCAGGCCCACGCGGGACAAGTGCGTACTCTCGACGACCTGTCGCAGCTGTCGTCGGAATTGGCCCAGTGGCGTCGCGATGAAGACCTCGACAAGCGTCTGGACGACATCGCTCGCCGTCAGGCCGAACTGCGGGAGCAGTCGCTGTCCATCGGCCAACAGACATCCGCCAAGGCTCTTGCCGAACTCTCGTCCCAGGAGCAGGCGGATCTCTCCCGCGCGGCGGATCGTCAGATCAGCCTCGCCCGTGATGTCGAACATCTGTCCTCTCAACTGGAAGCCACCTCACCCAAATCCGAGCAGTCTCCGAACAACTTCGCCGTGGCAACGACGGCGAAGCAACTGGCTGACCTGTCCGTCGCAGCCACAATGCGAAATGCCTCCGAGGCACTCCGACAGAACCACATTCAATCTGCCACTGACGCCCAGCAGAAACTCATCGACACTCTGGAGCAGTTGAAAATTGGCATCGAGCGACAGCGGGCTGAGTCGGCCCGCGGCGATCTGGAAACACTTCGCAAGTCGATCCAGGAGACCGAGGAACTGGCTCGTCGGCAATCCGAGCTGCGCCGCCGCACCGCCTCCCTCGTGCCGCCATCGGCCGACAGTCAACGTGCTGCAGAAGCGATTGAAACACAGAAGCTACAACAGGAACTGGCCGACCAGACCCTGGAGCTTGCTCAGCGGCTGCGACTGGAACAGAAATCAAGCACATCAACGGCGGCCCGACGCGCCGGTGAACGCATGCGAGAGGCCCACGAAAGCCTCGAACAGGAAGAAGTCACCGAATCCCTGGAACGGCAGTCCGAAGCTCTCGACGAATTGAGAGACGTTCAGGACTCACTGGGAGAGGCATTTAAAGAGGCCAGCGTCAGAGCCGATCAGGAACGTATCAACGCCGCTGGCCAATTGATCGTTGCTCTGCGTGCCAGGGCCCAGTCCACCCACGAAGAGACAGTTCGGCTGGAACAACTGCGAACGACGCAAGGAAAGTGGACTCGCAGTCAGTTGAAATCGATTCAGCAGACGGCAGACAGCCAGCGTGATATCGCTCAGAGCTGCGAGCAGGCCGGGAAACAGTTGGGCTCAATCGGGATTCTTGGACTCTGCATCGACCTCGCGACTGAACACTTTAAGACCGCCGCCACTCAGCTTGATGAACGCAATGCGGGGAGTCAGCCACAAACGCAGCAAGTGGCCGGTATCCAGCTGCTCGACCAGTTTATCGCCAGTCTGAGTTCACCTTCCTCTCAGTCGCCCCCCCCGGAGCAGAATGGCGCTGAGCAAGAGCAGCCGAAATTGAGGAACCAATCGCCTGGGGCCTCTCCGCTGATGGCAGCTGAGGTCCGGCTCCTGCTAAAGATGCAGGAAGATGTTCTCGCCCGGACTCGCGTGCTGGCCGATTTGAAGTCGAGCGGGCAAAGCCTGACCAACGAGCAGATTTCCGAACTGCATCAGTTGCGAGACCGCCAGAAGCGACTGGTCCAAACGGCCCGCGCCATGATCGGTCACGAGAAATCCACGGGTGACACACTCTCTCCCGTCGAGGAGGATCAGCCATGAACCCTTTTGGATGGCACATCCTGACAATCAAGCCTGGATTACCGATCAGAGTGGTACTATTCGTACTCCTGCTCGCAAGCCTGGCGACCACACGGCGACTGGTCGCCGAAGAGGCTCCAGCTGCCCCAACCGATGCCTCGCAGACCGAATCGGCTCCCGAATCTCCACCAGCCTCCGAACTACCAATTCCGCCCAAGACAACTTCCCCACCAGAGACTCTGTCCCAGCCTGAAGACTGCACCGATCCCGAGCAGATCCTCGAAGATGCCTTGGCAGCTATGGACACCGCTGCTCTGGAGCTGGAAGGCGACTCCGCCACTGACAAAGCCGTGCGTGAACAGGAACAGGCGGTCACATTGCTGCAGAAGCTGTTGTCGGCGTCCCAGTCTTCATCAGCTAATCCCAAGCCAGCCGCTTCCAGCCAGCCACCTGCTCCAGAGAGCGAATCGGATCAGCCCTCCGCTAATACAAGTTCTGACCCCAACGGCAGCACTGGAAGACGATCCGACGACGAGAACTCACAAGAATCGAGCGAGAACGTGGCTGGCCCCGCACAATCCGGTGCGTCCGCACTGACCCCCAACATCCGTTCCAACAGCGTCTGGGGGCACCTTCCCCCGCGAGAGCAGGAGTCACTGCTGCGTTCGCTGAGTGACAACTTCCTTCCCGAGTATGAGGCTCAGATCAAACGCTACTACGAGGCACTGGCCGAAGGAAAAAGCGGACGAGGAGGGCGTTGATGCTGCTCGAATACGCCCCGCAAGAACTGGAATTCGGCCCCTCTTCAATCTTCTCTCCCACCCGCTGACCATCTCTCCCCACAAACACATCGTTGATTTACGACCGGCTGATGTTTGCCGCTCGCCCCTCTCTCTCTGAATGATCATCTCATGTCGTCTCGCATCGGTCTCTACGCAGGCAGTTTCGATCCCGTCACTCTGGGACACCTCGACATCATTCGACGCGGTGCCCGTCTCGTGGACAAGCTGATTGTCAGCGTAGGCATCAACCCTGACAAAAGTCCCCTGTTCTCGCCGACGGAACGGGTTGAGATGTTGCAGTCCGTCCTCAAGGAGATACCGAACGTTGAGGTCGACTGTTTCGAGGGGCTGACCGTCGATCATGTCCACCGTCGCAAGGCGGGCGTGATGATCCGCGGCATTCGTACCGTCTCCGACATCGAGTCGGAATTCACGATGGCTCTCACCAATCGCACGTTGTCACCTGATATCGAAACCGTTTTTCTGATGGCGAGTGAGAAGTATTCACACATCTCCAGTTCGCTCATTAAACAAATCGCTCTGATGGGCAAAGACCATAGCCTCATTCACCTGGAGCAGTTTATCCCGAAAGAGGTCATTCCCCTCCTCATGGCCAAGTCTCGCCACTGAGTCGCTGCAGGAATTTTCCGTCCCCCCGTCCTTCCCTGGCAGCTTCAGAGTCGAAAGTTCACCACCATGTCTCTTGTTCGCTGGCTCCATCTCGCCCTCATCCCGACGTTCATCCTCGCAGCACTCAGTGTTCCTCTTTCCGCGGAGGATGCCCAGCCGACCAGTTTCCCCGAGTTCCCGGGTAAGGTCTCCGACTGGAATGGCTTTGTGCGGCACGACTTCGAGGTCGATGGCAAACCAGTCCTCGTCGTCTCTCCGAAGACCCCGGCTGCGGGGCGTCCCTGGGTCTGGCATGGCGAGTTCTTCGGTCACAAGCCAGCCCCCGACATCGCACTCCTGCACAAGGGATTTCACATCGTCTACATGAGTGTCCCGAACATGCTCGGCTCCCCCACAGCTGTGCAGCACTGGAACAAGTTCTACGCCGAATTGACTGGCAAATACGGCTTTGCCCGCAAGGTCGCACTCGTCGGCCTGAGCCGTGGTGGCCTCTACTGCTACAACTGGGCCATCGCCAATCCCGACAAGGTCGCATGTCTCTACGGAGACGCCCCCGTGTGCGACTTTAAGAGCTGGCCTGGTGGCAAGGGAGAAGGGAAGGGGAGTCCCGGTGACTGGAAGCTCGTCCTCGACACCTACCATCTCCCCGACGAGGCTGCTGCTCTCAAATATCCCGGCAATCCGGTCGATAATCTCGCGCCACTGGCCAAGGCCAAGGTCCCATTGCTGCATGTCTACGGAGATGCCGACGATGTCGTCCCGTGGAAGGAGAACACTGGACTGATCGCCGATCGCTACAAAGCCCTCGGTGGTGACATCACCCTCATCGCCAAACCCGGTGTTGGCCACCACCCGCACGGACTGGAAGACTCCACGCCCATCGTGGAGTTCATTGAAAAGCATTCGAGGCCATAGTGAACAACAGACTCACCGGCGAATGACCTGATCCCGCCGCACACAATAACCAGGCGAGACTGGACAACTCTCCCTCGCACTGTTCAACTTCCTGCGTCTCGGCCTCCCATCCGCCGACCGAGAACTTCACGGCAGTCGTCACGAGTCAGCGATGAATTCTCCTTCACAATCGGCACCACAGATCACGCTGACGCCGGTTCCGTGCCCCCTCTGTGATTGCACAGAGTCGACCCGGCTGCTTGTCGTCCCCGACTGGTACTGCGGACTCCAGGGGAGCGACGACTTCGCCATCGCCCGCTGCAACTCTTGCGGCCATGTCTACATGAATCCGGCTCCGACGCCGGATTCGATCCCGGCGTGTTACCCGGAGGGCTACGCGCCGCACCAGTCGACAGCCGAGGGCGTATCGACTCCCTCGATGGCTGCTGCGGCAACCGCTCCTGCGAAGGAAGCCAAATCCCCCTGGTATCTTTCAACGTTCGTACGATCGATTCCCGGCCTGAGAAGCCTGTACTACTGGCTGACCGATACGCGAAGCCAGCCGGTGCCTCCCGGATCGGGACAGGGCAGGAGATCTCTGGAAATCGGCTGTGGCGCCGGAAACTACCTGGTCGCACTCAGAGATGCAGGGTGGCAACCCGAGGGACTGGATCTCGTTGCAGCGGCCGTTGAGGTCTCACGCACCCGTGGGTTCGCAGTCCACCACGGTCTGCTCGAATCGTATCCCGCGAAGGACGGCTCATATGACGGCGTCTTCGCCTGGATGGTCATGGAGCATGTGCCACGTCCGCGCGAAACGCTTTCACTGATGCATCGGATCATGAAACCTGATGGGATTCTCGGTATCAGCGTGCCAAACTTCGCAGGTCTTGAGCGACGGGTATTTGGCCGTTACTGGTCGGCGATGGAGTTGCCCCGTCACCTGCAGCAATACACACCCAAAGCCATTCACAAGCTCCTCCAGGAGGTTGGCTTCAACGATATCGAGATTATTTTCCAACCCACTCTCGCCGATTTATACGGAAGCCTTGGGTATTGGCTGCGGGAACGGATGCCGAATCGATCATGGGGGCCAAAACTGGTTGACTGGTTCTTTCTGAATCCTCCTCTGGTGGTCACCCTGCTACTGGCTCCACTGGCCCGGTTACAGTCGCTGTTCCATTTGAGCAGTCGAATCACGATCTTTGCCAGAAAACGCTAAAGGACGTAGTTCATGGTCCACATGACGCTGCCCCTCACCCCAATCACACACCTGTGGAAGAACTGATGACAGTCTTCTTCATTTGCGATCAGCGATTCGACGACATCATTTCCAGCAACGCCGCCTCGTAGCGAGGATAATTCGCCTCAATCGAATATTTTTCCGATGCCGTCACTCGAGCGGCTGCTCCCACGGCTCGGCGCAGCTTGTCGTCCGTAAGCAACTGCCTCAAATACGCCTCCCACTCTTCATCAGTTGATGCAATAAAACCGTTCTGCCCATGCGTCACAATGGTGGAATTCACGCCAACAGGCGACGCGACGGCGGGGATCCCAATCGCCATGTACTGAATCAACTTGAGCCCACACTTGTACTTGTCCCATTCCGAATGAGCGTGTAACGGCATTAAACCAATATCAAATTCACCCAGGTGCCCCATCTCCGTTTCAGGATTCCACACGATCTTGCGAACCGAAACCCCGCTGAGATCAAGAGCCTCCAACGGCTCAAAACTCCCGGCAATGACAACCAGTTCGAACAGGTACTCTCTCGCCAGGTGCCGCAGAGCAGGCGCAGCCACCTGAAGGTACTGCAGATTTCCTGTCGTTCCGATCCAGCCGATCTGCGTGACTCGATCGGGGTTCGACGACCAGACTTTTTCTTTGTAACGAGCCATCTCAACGCAGGTTGGCAGGAGTAATGTCCGTGGATTCCTTGAAGCAGCCCACTCCTGAATGAACGGGTTTCCGCAGACAATCAGGTCAGCCAACCGAGCTAGCTGCTCGAACTTCTCGGGATAGCGAAGAAAAACTCCGTCATCCAAGTCGAGTACCAACTTCCCAGCTGTTGAATGAAACCGTTTCTCAAGATCAAACGTCGGATTATCAAAGATCTCCCTTTCCACAATAACGATCTCATCCCCTTGAAGCCGCGACCGCCACCACTGGCAGTATCTCACCCCCCGTTTCAGCAGCTGGCTGGGTCGAAACCCCAGCCAAGGAATCCAGTCATATTTCTGGGGGAAACTGTTGGCCACGCGGCACTGATGCCCCGCATGTCGGAAATGAACGACATATGGGTACATGCGAAACCGGGAGGATGGCGCCCTGTCCCCTGAGCACAACATCAGAATCTTCATGGACTCTTCTCTTCAGCAAAGAAGAGCCTGGAGGCCTCGGCTGATCTTGTTGGCAGAATCTCGTTCATTGCCCACTCCCGAGTTCCCTCCTCGCGCCGGACAGTTTGTGAGGATCTCTCACAATCACTGCACAACATGACTGTGATTCCACAATGCCGCAACCCTCGTCGCAAATGAATCCGGGTAATCGGTCGTCAAAACACACGAATTGAGGCCATGATTCATTGCAATCAACCGATTGGACGATGATGTCTATGATAATCAAGGGCAAGCTCCGGATCCTATCGAACACTGATTCTCAACTCAGTGGTTCTACAATTGCCAACTCACAATCATTGGGATTGGAGCCATCTGCAGGACTGAGTCTTGCAGATCCTCGATCGGAGCGGATAATAACGAGTTGGTACGGACATTTGGCAGACCATCTGAATCACGATGGCGGAGATTTGAATGACGAGGATCCAGCGATTCACTGCTCTGACTGCCCTCGTCGGGTCGCTTCTGATGTCGTGTGCTGCAACCGCAGCTGACAAAGCACAGATTCAACAAGCCATAGCCAAAGGCGCGGGCTACATTAAGCAGGGGCTGGCCCAACGATCGAGTGCGGTCAAATCTCTCTCCTACGTCGCCCTGTTGAAAGCGGGGGAATCTCCCGATAGTCCGCTCATGGCCGAAGCGGTGGCCCACGTCCTCTCTAAGACAAAGAGTGGGACATATACGCCAACAGCTGACCAGATCTACGAGGCCGGCGTTGACGCAACTCTGCTGGCCGACTTCAACGGAGAGAAATATCGTCCGCAGATTCAACTGATCGCTGACTACATCGTCGAAAACCAATCCCCTCAGGGGTACTGGAACTACCTTCCGCCTAGAAATGAACCCGCGAGAATCGGTGGCGACATCAGCGTCACCCACTACGCTTGCCTTGGACTTTGGGCGGCGGCACGCGCGGGCATCAAAATCGAACCTGCCGTCTGGGTCCGAGTCCTGAACTGGATGAATACCTGCAACAATCCTGACGGCGGGTATGCCTACAACCCAGGTGTCGACATCGGAGAGTTCCACCTCGATTCAACGCTCAACATGACCGTAAACGGCGTTGGTATCATGTGTATTGCCATGCTGAACCTTGATCCCAAACGGCTCCCCAACTTCGAAAAAGGCTCGTCTTCCTCGACTTCTTCAAAGTCGACCGCAACCAAGGATCCCAAAGCACCGAAAGAGCCTGCCCGGGAAGCAAAGAAGCCTGCTGGCGCGCTGGAGGCAGTCGACCTGGACAACAACTCGGAATCCTCTGAAACAGTGAAAGCCAGTTCGGGCAGTACGGGCAGTATTCCAGACAAATCATTTGCCAGATCCCGATCCGCACTTCAATGGGTATCTGCTCGGTTTGTGACCGTCAACCAGGCTTCCCATGCAGCTTACTATTACTATTCACTGGAACGTATGGGTGCACTGGCCAACGTGAAGACACTGGATGGCAGAGACTGGTACAACGAGTGCGCGGAAGAGCTGTTAACTCGTCAAAATCCAGATGGAAGTTGGACAATCTCTTCCTGGGGCGGGGCTGAACTCGACACGTGCTTTGCGGTGCTCTTTCTGACTCGCTCGACGGGCAAGATTCTGAGGCGAACGACCACCATGGAGCCACCTGTCGGTGGGGGGCTGCTGTCGGGGGGGAGGGGTTTGCCGGACGACTTGAGTGAGCTCGATGCGAATGGTAATCCCAAGAAGAAAAAGGGCGAGAAGTCCTCTCTCGACGAGCTGCTTGCTGCTCTTCAGAACTCCGATGGTTCCGGTCTCGAAGAGACGCAGACTGAGCTGATCCAGATGGTCCAGCTGGGGGACAAGAAACAGCTCGTCGGGCAGACAGACAAGCTGATCACTCTGATTGCCCAGCCCGACCCGGAAGTGCGTCGCACGGCGATCTGGGCCATCGGGCGTACGGGAGATCTGTCTTTGGCCAAATACGCGATCCTCGGGTTGGATGACCCTGATCTCGGCGTAATGACGGAATCACATCTGGCGCTCTGCTGGACTGCCAGAAAGCCCAACGCTTTCAAGCTTCCACTTAGCCCCCTCGCCGATCTGCCGCCGGATGCGCCGGAGGATCAGAAGACTGCTGCAGTCGAGTCCTGGCGAAGGCAAGCTCTGCGACTTTGGGGCGAATGGTATCTTCGGAACCGACCGTATGCCGACCGCGGAGATGAGTTTGAAACCAACCTGCGTAATCGCCTGCTGCAGCTGAAATAGCGATTCCAGGCCACTGATCGTCTCCTCACTTGGTCAGCGAATCTGGCCAGTGTGCGGCGGACTGTGTTCACACTGCGGATTTGGGCTTTCTTCAGTCTCCGGAGTGTTCCACAATGCGGCAGTGATGCGAGAATGGCAACTGTTTCTCCTGGAGAAATTGGCGTGGGCTGCGCCGGTTGACCTGACGCATTGTCCTACTCGTGTCCGGACCCTCTCGGAAGATGTCTCAAGAAACTACCGGCCAGCCCGGTCTTCTGCCCCGCCTTCTCTCGCTGTTGACCCGCATGGTCATCGCGAAGCCGGGTGTTTCATTGACCTGGATCGCGGTGTCCTGTCTGCTTTGTATTGCCGGGACGGCCTGGGGTCTGAAATTCAAAACCGACCGTTCGGATCTGATCGACCATCGCGCTGATTTTCATCAGCGCTGGCTGAAATTCGCCAAAGAGTTTGGCGGAGAGTCTGATGCCATTATTGTGGTTGAGGCTCAACGCCCCGAAGCCATCTGTGCGGCCCTGGATGACATTGGACAAAAACTCGAAAAAGAGCCTGAAAGCTTCTCGCGAGTCCAATGGAAGTTCGACCCCGTCATCCTGCGAGCCAAGGGGTTGCAGTTCCTGCCACCTGCGATGCTGGAGAACGCGGTGTCGCTGTTGCAGAGCTACGCCCCCATCCTGCAAGCGGGGCGCTGGGATCTCGTCAACATATCCGGGTATAGCGAGAATCTGGCGAGGCATCTTTCCGAAGGTATCCAGCGTCAGGACAACGAGGCCATTTCCCAAGACCTCAATCAGGCAGTCCTCCTGACGGAGAGCCTGACGGGATTCCTGCAGAATCCCCTGGACTTTCAATCCCCTTGGCCCGAAGTCATTCCCGCATCCGCAGGAGCGGATTTGAACCAGATTTCGGTGCATTACAATTTGAATGAACGCAAAACCATGGGGTTCATTCTCGCCGTCCCGAGCAAGAGCGACCAGGACTTCTCCGGTGGATCCCCCTCACTGAAACGTTTGCGTGAGATCGTCGCGGAAAGCGAAGCGACGCATCCCGAAGTCAAACTCGGCCTGACCGGCATCCCGTTCCTCGAAGCGGACGAGATGGCCAAATCCCAGGAGGACATGACCCTCGCTTCCGTCATCTCTTTCGTCGGTGTCGCGGTGATCCTTGTTTTGGGATTCCGCAGCCTTCGTCATCCCTTGATCTCGATGGTGATGCTCACGGTTGGGATCTGCTGGTCACTGGGCTTCACCACGATTGCGATCGGCCATCTGAACATCTTGTCGGTTTCGTTTGCCACAATTCTGGTCGGCCTGGGAATCGACTTTGCCATCCATTTTCTCGAGCGATATCTCGAACTGCGTCATCAGGGGCTGGAAATGAAACCCGCCCTGATCCGAACGTCCGAGACGACCGGAGCAGGGATCGCCACATGTGCGATCACAACGTCGCTTTCATTCTTTTGCGCGGGCGTGACCAGTTTCCTGGGAATCGCCGAATTGGGCATCATCGCGGGGGGAGGTGTGCTGCTGTGCGCTTTGGCGGCCATTCTAGTGCTGCCTCCGCTGGTGTGCCTGTCCGACCGCAATCGAAATGAGGCACGTCTTCCTCATGCGTTCAAAGGGACACCACTGCGTTTCGTGACCAGCCGGTTTCCGGGAACCGTGGTGGTCTTCACGTCCATCGCCTTTATTCTGCTCACGGCGATGGGGCTGGGAAAGAAGGACGGGCGTATTGTTTCTCGCGTGAAATACGACTCCAATCTGCTCAATCTCCAGGCTCGGGGAGTCGCGTCCGTTGAACTTCAGCACCGCGTGTTCGAGCAGTCCGACAGCTCGTTGCTCTACGCCGTATCGCTGGCAGACACCCCGGAAGAAGTCCGCCAGCTGCGGGAACGATTTCAGAAACTTCCGACCGTGGGGCGAGTCGAGGAACTGGCGTCTCTGATGCCGAAGTATCCCGAGGGGGAGACGCAGGTCTACATCGTCCAGCTACGAGATCTGCTGTCAAAGATCCCTGAGCTCCCCTCTCAGATCCCGACCATTTATCCCGAGGACGTGGGCAAGGGGCTGGAGAAACTCTACCAGACCCTGAAATCCATCCCCTCGCCGCAGGCTCAACGGGCTGAAAAACTGCTCGACGCCTTTCTGGATGGGTTCCAGCGGATCCCCGATGCGACGAGCCAGGCCCAGTTCCTGACGGGTTATCAACATGCGATGCAGATCGCGCTCCACACCCAGTTTGAGATGCTGTCTCAGGTCACCGACTCGTCTCCGGTGATCGACTCTCTGCCTGATACGCTGCGTTCCCGCTTCGTCAGCTCCAATGGTCGATGGATGCTCCGCATCTTCCCCAAGGAACAGATCTGGGACGAGGCTCCACTGTCCAGATTTGTCGAAGAGATTCGCAGCATCGACCCCGAAGCCACGGGAACTCCGCTGCAGAACTACGAGGCCGCCAACCAGATTCGCGAGAGCTATCAGCACTCGGCGATTTTGGCGTGCGCCATGGTTATGTTCGTCCTGTTTATCGATCTGCTGCGAGTGGGCCCGTTACTGATTTCGCTTCTCGCGCCAACGTTTGTCGTCGGCGTCGCCATGAACTCACCAGCGGCGATGCAGAACCTCGGGACAGCGGGGGTCGCCGTTCTGTATATCGCTCTTGCATTTATCATCGCAACGATCTTTGATCCTCTGAACATCGGCAAGGCCCTGCTTGCGATGCTCCCTCCCCTGGGAGGCGGGCTGATGACTTTTGGCATTCTGGCGATTCTGAAAACAAACCTGAACCCGGCGAACATGATCGTGCTGCCGCTCCTGCTGGGAATCGGGGTCGACTCCGGCGTGTATGTGGTCCATGACTACCGCTCCCAGACACCAGGGACATACACAATCTCGTCGTCCATCATTAATGCCATCACGCTCACGTCGGTCACCACAATGATGGGATTTGGATCGATGATCATTTCGTCACACCAGGGACTGGCCAGCCTGGGAATCGTCTTAACCGTCGGAGTTGGCTGTTGTTTGTTTATCTCGCTGGTACCGCTTCCGGCATTGCTGACGTTGCTCGATCGGCGGCGTGTGCAGTACGAACCGCCACAACCACTCACGAATGAAGAGGCACATCTGGCATCCGACATGACTGCATCGCTGCCGGCCTAGGATCTCGCCTGATATTGTCGACTCTCCATCGTCGTTCGAGCTGTGTATCCCTTCTGCTCGCGAGTCTTTTCGACGGTTCCACAACACTGCAAACTTCGGATGAACTTGGTCGGGCTCCACTTGGCAGTTGATGGATCAGAGACTACGCTTCCAGACAGAATGGCATGGAGCATCGGGAGTTCGGTGCGAAGCCTGTCCCCCTGTTGAAACCCCACGAGCTGCGAGGAGCACTCGATGGTTTCCATCTTGGTAGTGGATGATTCCGCTGTCGACCGGCGGCTGGCAGGTGGTTTGCTTGCCAAGCAGGATGGCTGGGTTGTGCATTATGCCATCGGTGGAAAAGACGCAGCGAGTTGGCTGCGCGAGCACACGGTCGATATCGTCGTCACCGACTTGCAGATGCCCGAGATGAACGGGCTGGAGTTCGTCCGCCATGTTCGCGGCGAACATACACTGACCCCGGTCATATTGATGACAGGGCAGGGGAGTGAAGACATCGCGGTGCAGGCACTCGAAAGCGGAGCGGCCAGCTACGTTCCCAAGCGGCTGATGGAGACCGATCTCGTTGAGACCGTGGAACGGGTGCTAACACTGGCTGGTGAAAAGCGTGTCCGCCGCTCTCTGATCAGCCGCATGCGATCACTGCGGACTCACTTTGTTCTAGAGAACGATCCCGCCATGCTGTCGTCAATGGTCGCCTACTTTCAGGGGCTGATCGTTGACATGGGGATTTTCTCTGAAAGCGAGCGACTCAAGATTGGGGTGGCATTGGAAGAGGCTCTGCTGAACGCCTCTTACCATGGCAATCTGGAAGTCAACTCGCGGTTACGCGAACTCGACTACGCCACGTACTACAACCTGGCCCGGGAGCGCCGGGCCACGGAGCCATACAAGTCACGGCGGATTTATGTGGATGTGGATCTCTCCTGTAACGGAGTGGTCTACGTGATCCGAGACGAGGGTCCCGGTTTCGACCCGCATGGCCAGCCAGACCCCCGCGCTCCTGAAAACATTGAACGTCCCTCGGGACGTGGGATGCTGCTGATGCGATCATTCATGGATCGGGTGGAGTACAACGATACCGGCAACATGGTCCGGCTGGAAAAGAGAACCACCGTCTGCCCCACACTTCCAGCCGTCGAATGATCGCGAATGTGCACGCTCCCCGGTATTCTGGGGGAGGTGTTGTCTTCTCGCCGGTAACCGCATGAAACACCACGAAGCACTCGACTTTCACGTCAGCAATCGGGATGACCTTATGAAGCGATCTGCCTGTCTGTTTCCACTCTTCGCACTGATTCTGGCTGCCCCGGCCACCATGGCAGCCGACCTCTCAACTCCGATCCATGCCATCAAGTCGATCGATAAAGACGGCAAGGGGCAAACCGAAGCGATCGCAGCTGTTCGCGTCCTGGAGAAAGCAGATCCAAAGGATCTGCCTTCAATTCTGACCGCGATGAACGACGCGAACCCGATCGCACTGAACTGGCTCCGTTCGGCTTTTGAAACGATTGCCTCACGCGACAGAACAAAGCTCCCACAGCAGGAGCTGTTGGAGTTCCTGAACAACCGCGACAATCTGTCTCAGGCGCGAAGGCTCGCATACGACACCCTCAAGTCTGTGGATCCGGGAATCGAAGAACGCCTGATTCCGACGATGCTTGATGACCCCAGTGGCGAAATGCGGCGCGATGCAGTGATCTACACCATGAAGCAGGCGGAACAGCTCGCTGCTGACGGCAAAAAAGAAGAAGCCGCCGAGAAGTACAAAGCAGCTCTGGGCGGGGCCGTCGATGAGGACCAGGTGAAGAAGCTCGCTGAGGTACTCGAGGAATACGGTCAGAAGATCAACCTCGTTGACCACTATGGCTTTTTGACTCGCTGGAAGCTGATTGGCCCGTTCGACAACCTTGGAATGAAAGGGTTCGACGTTGCGAATCCGCCCGAGATGGAGCTGGCCTTTGACAAAGAGTACGACGGCATGAACGGACCGGATGGCAAGCCGCTCAAAGCCTCCTGGAAGGATCTGGCCACCGAGGACGAGATGGGACTGTTCGATGTCAACAAGCTCTTTGCGAAGCACAAGGGAGCCACTGTCTACCTGACAACTGAGTTCGACAGCGGTGTCGACCAGGATGTCGAGTTCCGTCTCGGAACTTCGAATGCATGGAAACTCTGGGTGAACGGCAAGTTGCTCTTTGCCC
>QWOR01000317.1 GCA_003669575.1 Planctomycetota bacterium
GCGTCGGCGGGACTGACTTCGGTCGTTTCCCCGATGGTCGGCACATCCTCTTCGGAAACGAGTGACACTGGACTGCCGCGCGAGGCGACGTTGTCCATGATGTCTTCAAACGCCTGAATCGCGAGTTTCAGGTTGTCGTCCGCCAGCTTACGTTTGGACAAAGCGATTTGAGCGGAATCCCGGGCTGACTGACTCTCCAGGGCGAGCAGGTCGGCCGACTTGCCAATCTTGTAGGTCGCGACCCCCAGCACGGTGATCAGCGTCAGCAACAAAAGAGCTGATACGGTTCCCAGCCCTGCCACGACGGGGTTCTTACGACTCCACCGATAAAACTGTTCGAACAGAGTGACCGAACGGGCGTGAATGGGGCGGTCCTCGACGAACCGCCGCAAGTCGGCAGCGAACTCAGCTGCGGATTGATACCGGTGCGCAGGGTCTGCGGCACAGGCTTTGAGCGTGATGATCTCGAGATCCTTGGGGATCAGCGGGTTAATGGCCCGGGGCTTTTTGGGCAACTCACGAACCCGGCGCTGCAGGATCTGAGCCAGTGGTTCGTCCTCGAACGCCGGTTGCAATGTCAGCAGTTCAAAGAGAGTCAGCCCCAGGCTGTAGACATCGCTGCGGGCGTCCGCCTGCCCATGCAGCTGTTCCGGAGCAACATACCGGAGGGTGCCAATGAAGTCGCCGGAGCGAGTCAACGTGTGGTCTTGCGACTCCATCTTGGCCAGGCCGAAGTCGGTGACCCAGATGGTTCCCGTGAAGTCGAGCAGGAGGTTGGCGGGCTTCACATCGCGGTGCAGGATCCCGTGATGATGGGCATGCTCCAGTGCGGAAGCCACATCAATCACAATACGGGACACCTCATTCCAGAACGAACGCTTGTTCCGTGACTCGGAAGTCTTTCCGGGAGACTGAGCGGCAGCGGGCGGTGTCGCTAACTCGCTGGCTGCGGACTGGACGACGACTCGCGGTGTTCCCGCGGAATCGCTGTGTTCGTGAATACTGACCGCCATCAAGGGAGAGGGGTACGTGGCGGAATCGTCGGCCCCGTCGGTCACCGTGGGATGTTCATCGGGGGCGGATGAATGTCCGGCCTGGGCACGCAGAATTTGTTTTACGGCCCCAGCGAGCGAGAGGACTCCGGCCTGACTCGGAGACGCGGAGGACTCCGACCTGGCAAGGGATTGAGCTTCCCGCCATGTTCGAATCATCCGGTTCAGCGGAACGCCATCAATAAACTGCATGGCGTAGAACTGCAGCCCCTGATCCTCACCAACTCCGTAGATCGGGACGATGTTCGTGTGGTGCAACTTGGCGGCAGCGGACGCTTCACGGCGGAAGCGAGCCTTCTGTCGCGTGGTCATTCCAATCTGGGTGCCCAGGACCTTGAGGGCGACCCGGCGGTGCAGCGACTGCTGTTCCGCTTCATAAACGACGCCCATGCCCCCGCGACCGACCTCGCGCACGATCCGAAAGTCGCCAAGCTGGGAGACAGGAGCCGGGCCGATCGAAGCGGGAGCCCCTCCAGAAGAAAGCGTCTTGTGCAGCTTGAGCTGTTCCAGTTCCAGCATCGTGGGGAACAGCTCAAGGATCTCTTCAGCAAGCTCGGGATACAACGCAGCGTACTCTTCGATCGAAGCACGCTCCCCCTGTCGGCGTCGGGAGATAAAATCCTCGGCGAGGCTGTCGAGATCGTGTGGATCAGAGGTTTCAGGCATCCCGAGGTCGTTCCAGGAAAGCAGAGAGTGAGCCGAGAGATTCTTTGAGTCGTTTGAGAGCCCGGATGTATCGAATGCTGGCCGCTTTCACCTGAATACTGAGGACTTGGGAGACCTCGTTATTGGTGAGTTCTTCGAAGTGCCTGAGGGCCAGGATCTCGCGGTCGATCGGCTCCATCGACTCGATGGCTTCTTCGAGCTTGCGAGCCGTCTCCGCTTTCATCAGTGCCTCGCTGGGGCTGGTGAAGCCGCCGAGCAGCTGACGGGCAATAGCGTGAGATGTGTCGCGCGAGAAGTCGTTCTCGATGGACACCTCACGAAAGGCATCCCGCATCTTGGCACCGAGATGTCGACGGTGCACATCGACGATCGTCTGCAATACGATCAAACGCAACCAGACGAAGAACGTCATCCCTTCTGTGGTGAAGAAGCTGGGAATCCGCTGAGCCGCCGCGAGCCACGCCTCCTGCAGCACGTCGTCTGGATCAACGCGAGTCGCAGCCATCGGATCGAGCCGAAACGCGACCAGTCGACGAAACCGAGCGTGATGTCTGGTGAATTCCTCGGCCAACACCGCTTCCGGAGACGCCTGCAACCGCTCGCGCAGTTGGACCTCTTCCGCGGAAATCGGTGTGGGTTCAGACTCAGACATGTTGTTCAGGCTGAGGTAGAGAACGGAAGCTATCGATAAAGTCTACACCCGGAACTGACGGGAGTCATCTCGCGACAGCAGATGACCGTATTGCTCACGCCGGAATTATGGAGCCTGCCCAGACGGTATGGTTTTTGAGAAGACGAGTCGCATCAACTTATATAGGTCGGCAGTGTCTTTCTCGGTGAAAGCTGGAGAGTCTTCTGCGTCTGATGAGGCGATGATGCCGAACTCACTGAGCCTTCGAAAATAGACGGGAGAGTAGACATGCTGATGCAGATGTTTGTACACCAGTCGGGCCGCTTCCTCTGAATCAGGGGCGCTGGTCAAGACGCCACTCGCAGCTGGATTTCTTCGGATTTCAGAGAGACGATGGCGATGCCCAGTCGTTCGGCCAGCGAGACGACCTCTGGTTCATCGAGCAGAATCGTCATACCGCTTTCGATCGCCAGGACGCGTGCTCCGGCCTCCTGCATGGTCTGGATCGTCTGAACACCGATCGTGGGGACATCGAAACGCATATCCTGCTGTGGCTTGGCGACCTTCACGATGACCAGGTTGCCACGTTTGCAGAGGGTTCCCGCGCGGCGAATGCACTGGTCGGTCCCTTCGATGGCCTCAACAGCGATTACCGCTGTGTCCTGGACGATGACCGTCTGGCCAATGTCGAGTCGCCCCATCTCCTTGGCCAGATCCCAGCCAAAGCGAATGTCTTTCCATTGAGCAGCTGTGGGCTGACGCTTGGTGATGAATCCGTGTTTCACGAGTAGCTCCGGACAGAAGGTCAAGGCAGACTCAAATGTGATGCCATCTCGCTCGAATTCGCGGATGACAGCCAGCAGCAACGTATCGTCGGACTTGTTATTCGTGGCATAGCGGAACCACATGTGCAAGGTTCGCATGTCAGGGAGCAGGCGGAAGATTCGCCACGGGTCGAACAGGACCTGTTTGTGAACCTTGCCTGCCATTACTACGCGGCTCACTCCATTTCTTTTGAAGAATCGGATCGCAGAGCCGAGACGAGCGAGCGGAGTGAACTGGACCTTGTGGCAGTACTTCGTCATCTCGTCGTCCGCCATGCCAGCCACGGCGCTACAATAGACGGAGAACCCCTGTCGACGCGCCTGTTCCGCAAAGACAATCGGGAAACGTCCCCAGCCAGCGAGCAAGCCAATGCGCTCGTTCGCGTGAGGTCGAATCGGAATTGTCATCGGCAACGTGGAAGACATTGGAGTCACGAGAGGGCTGAGGGTTTGATGGACCATAAACCGGCCTCTTATGCGGCATCCTTCTTGTGAGCGAGAGCCGCGAGCTGCTGCTCCAGTTCACCAACCTTCTTGATGAGTTCTGGAAGTCGCTGCGTCGCCAGAACGATCCGCAGCTGTTCTTTGTCCGGACGGGCAGGAATGCCGTACTGTGTGGTACCGGCGGCAATGTCGCCCAGCACCCCTGCTTTTCCACCGAGCGTCGACTTCTCACCCAGATGAATGTGATCTGCTACTCCGACCTGGCCGGCACAGCGGACGTAATCCCCGGTGGAGACGGAGCCCGCAAAACCGACTTGGGATGCAAGGGCGTTGTGCTTTCCAATGCGGCAGTTGTGGGCAATCATGACCAGATTGTCGATCTTGGTCCCCTGCCCGATCAGCGTCTCACCCACCATGGCCCTGTCGATCGTGGCGCAGGCTCCGATTTCCACGTCGTCCTCGATCAGCACCGTTCCGGTGTGAGGAATCCGGACGTACTGGCCTCTGACAAAACGGTAGCCAAATCCATCCGCTCCGATCACGGCGTTCGCATGGATGATGACGCGAGATCCGACTGACACATTCGGGTACAGGACCGTATTGGGGTGCAGCGTGACATCGTGCCCCAGCTGGCAACCTTTGCGAATCACCACACCAGCGTGAATGTCACAGCGATCTCCGATTGTCACGCCTTCATCAATGACCGCTGAGCTATGAATGTTGGCGTCCTGGCCGATCTTCGCAGAGGGATGGATCAAAGCCCTGGGGGAGATGCCCGTCGAAACCCGCTGGTCAAGTGGACGAAAATGCAGCATCAGGGTGATGAAGGCCGCCTGCGGATCGGCTACGGCGATCAGCGGGCACTTCAGGGTTCGCTGCGCGGCTTCCACTGCAATTTGAGGCAGAATCAACGCCCCGGGATCCTTGCCGTTCAGCAGCTTCAAGCGGCGATCGTTTTCAATAAAGGTGACCTTTTCTGGGGTCACACAGTCGAGTGCAGAGACATCTCGGATCGCCTTCTGCGAGTCTCCAACAACAGTCCCCTGAACGAGACTGGCCAACTCTGCAACGGTAAATGACATGGCAGCGGACTCCGTTCCGCAATTGACTAACGAGTGGTCTGATTCCGAATCCCTGGAACCGTGTCGCGAGTTGTATCGGAAACCGTGAAACAGACGCAACATCGGTTCGCGGGCCGCTGCAACTTAGCCATCCGGCCAGTCGTACGCCGTCGACCGTGTCCCAGTCGCAATTCCAAGATTCTCCTTACCAAGCCGATATTAAGATTTTAGGGAAAAATCAACATTGCGGCCTACGGGGTTTGAGAAGCATGCGAGTTGTGCGTAGCATGTGACGGTAATGACTGATCTGCGAATTGTCCGGTATGTAACGCCGTCTGCTTCTCGGAGTTGACCAAGCTTACAGGGCAGTTCGGTCCGTGAGCGGGTCAATCAGTGAGACTGGCGATACAGAAATGCCGGGGTCCTCCTCTGGGTAGGGGGATTTTGCCTCTTTTGAATGGGAAGTTGGGAAGCCATGGTTCAGAACCTCAATCGACGAAGTGGAAAAGCAGGGCGCTGGTTTAAGGGCGGAGCAATCTGTCTGTTGCTGGCCACGGCTTCTTCATGGGCAGTTGAGGATCAACCAGCAGCCGTTGGCTTGCGTGGCCTGATTCCATCAAAGTCGCCTCAGGGGCTGCAGTCGAAAGATTTCGAACTGCTCGACGGAAACTGGGCCGAATGGGGAACCCAGACCAACGAACTCGTCGAGAAGCTCTACTCTGAGGATCCACTGGATGTCGCCGCTCAACGCGATCTGCTGGCCAAGCTGAAGGCCAAAGTGGCCGTCATGCAGACTGCCTTGAATGACGTGTCCTACACCCAGCTGCACGGACCACTGGCTGATCTCCACGGCCTCCTGGCCCGTCGCGTCGAGTTCAACACTGCGGTCCTCGACATCCTCGATTCCGATCCGGAAGCGACTCACAAGAAGAACGTCGAGAAGTCCTACGGCAATCTCAAGTCGGCAATCGCAGCTGTGCGGGCAGATCTGGCCTCGTTCCAGGCGGGCGAACTGTGGATCCCGTACCTCGAACTCGACTCGCTCGATTCAACCGTAACGGCCGCTGACGGATCCCCGTCGTCAATTGAGCTCTTCAAAAAGCTCGGGACAAAGCTCACGCCAGCTCCTGAATGGACTGAGGCCCAGAAGGAATTCCTGGCTCGGCCATCGATCACTGGCCTGAACAGTGCTGTCAGTGCCACCGCGGCCACAATCTCGTCTCCACCGGGACCAGAAACCCGCACGAAACTGCGTGAGCTGGCTGGTGCGTTCCTGGCCGCTCTCGATGAGTATGAGGCAACTGGCTCAAACCAGGCTGCCACGAATACCCGTACAGCCTACACTCAACTGAAGGCGATCGCCCCAGACGGTGGAGCGAAACTGTCCGATCTGATGTGTGCCCACTACTACAACTACAACCTGCGAGTGATCACTTCGGAGGGCCTGCTCCGCCGCGTGATGGGCGATAGCCGCAGTGAGTCATCGTGGGTGAACCAGTGTGTGATGGGTGCCCGGATTAACGGCTCGCAGTGCACAACGACCAACGTCAGCGTCGACGTGCGTCCCAGCGGCGACAAGGCCTATATCGCTCTGACGGTTGACGGTACGGTGCGAGCCAACACCTCCGGAACGACGCAAGATGCGACGGTCTTTTCGACCGGCTACCACAACTTCCATGCGGAAAAGGCGATCTTCATGGATGGCCATAAGATCACCTCTTCACCCGCAACCGTCGGGGTCAGTGCCAACACCCAGTTCTACGCCGCCAGAACGCGTCTCAGCGGAGTGCCGCTGTTTGGTCGCATCGCAGAGGGAATCGCTCTCGATGTGGCTCAAGGCAAGGCTGGCGAAGCCAATGCCTATACCGCCAGCCAGATCCGCGACGAAGTGGGGCCCCGCCTCGACAGCGAAGCTCAGTCGAAGTTCGACAAGGCCAACATGGAATTGGAGACCCGCGTTTGGGGTCCTCTGCGTGAGCAGGGCATGTATCCTGACACGATGAACTGGAGCAGCACCGACAGCGACACCTCGATTCGCAGCCGCCTGATGGAGAGTGACGAGCTGGGAGGTGCCAGCCCCGCTCCCAATATCACGATTCCAGCAGATGGCATCCTGATCCAGGTTCACGAGAGCCTGATGAGCAACAGTGCGGACCGCTTCGAGTTCGCTGGCAAGACGATGAAGGAATCTGAAGTCCGCAAGGTCCTCAAAGAGCGACTCTCCAAGCTGATGGGCAAGGATGTCGACATCCCGGATCCCGTAGTCCCCGAAGGCGAGAAGCCCGTGGACAATACGCTGGTCTTCGACTCTGTCGATCCGATCCGCTTCCAGGCTGACGGTGGTCAGGTCAAGTTCATTCTGCGTGCCGGTCTGAAGCCAGAGAACGGCGACGAGATCCCCACTCAGATCATCACTGTTCCCCTCAGCTTCAAGATCGAAGGGAAGGAAGTCCTACTGGAGCGCGGCAATGTCAGCGTGAAGCCGATTACTCCCGTCGACAACCCTGGTCTGCAGATCACCCGCAGTGGTGTCATTCGTCAGAACATCCAGCGAGCGATTCCCAACAAGAAGCTGAAGGGTGAGTTCACAAGGGAGATTCAGGGCAAGAACGTCAACCTGACGATCGTCGGTCTTGATGCCCGCGACGGCTGGCTGTCAATCAAGGCCCGCTAATCCGGGTTCCGAAATCGAATCGTCCGACAGTGACGATTATGACTGACACACCTGTGGAATCAGGGACAGCAATTGTCCAGATTCCACAGGTTTTTTCATTGATGGGGACTGTATCAATCAATCACGAATCATGAATCAGTGCAACATGGACAGACGGTTCAAATCTCGGTCCACGTAAAGGCAGACTGGAATTCGTGGTATGCTGTCTGGTACAGAACCTTGAGCTGTTCGTTCGGGCTGCGTGCGGAACCACCCGCCAGGAGAAGCGTTGTGAGAATTGTCATGATCGGCACGGGGTATGTTGGCCTCGTCACGGGAACGTGCTTCGCGGATAGCGGGAACGACGTTGTCTGCGTCGACATCGATCAGAAGAAAGTCGAACGGCTCAAGCAGGGTGACATCCCGATCTATGAGCCAGGGCTGTCCGAGATGGTCACCCGCAATGTTGCTCATGGCCGCCTGAAGTTCACCACCCAGGTCGCCGAATGCGTCCCCGGAGCCAACTGTGTGTTCCTCGCCGTGGGTACGCCTCAGGGGGAAGACGGTTCCGCCGACCTCAAATATCTCTTTGCAGCTGCGGACTCCATTGCGCCACACCTGTCGACGCAAACTGTGGTCGTGATCAAGAGTACCGTTCCAGTCGGAACCAATCGCAAGGTGGCCAATCGCCTGAAGGAACTGCTGGGGCGCGATGTCGATGTCGCCTCGAACCCTGAGTTCCTGAAAGAAGGCTGTGCGATCGACGACTTCACGAAGCCCGATCGCGTCGTCGTCGGCTCTGACCGTCCCGAGCCCGCCGATCTCCTGCAGGAGCTGTACAAGCCCTTCCTCCGCACTGAGAAGCCCTACCTTGCGATGGGCCTCGAAAGTGCGGAGATGACCAAATACGTGGCCAACTGCTTGCTCGCCACCAAGATCAGCTTCATCAACGAGATGGCCAATCTGTGTGAGCGGGTCGGGGCGGACATTAACGATGTGCGTCGCGGCATCGGCCACGACCAGCGAATCGGGTTCGCATTCCTGTTCCCCGGCGTCGGCTACGGCGGTTCGTGCTTCCCGAAGGATGTCCGCGCTCTGTTCAGTGTCGCCCGCGAAAAGGGGATGAAGCTGAACATGCTGGAAGCTGTCGATAACGTCAACAACCAGCAGAAGAACGTGCTCTTCAGCAAGATCAGCGAGCATTTCGGCGGCAAGCTGAAGGGCAAGAAGATCGCCGTCTGGGGTCTGGCCTTCAAGCCGAAGACCGACGACATCCGCGAAGCCCCGGCCCTCGTGCTGATCGACCAGTTGCTCGCCGAAGGGGCCCAGGTCCACGTCAACGACCCGGTTGCCATCGAAAACGTCGAAGCCATCTACGGCACCAAGCTGACCTACCACGATCACCACTACGACGCAGCCACCGGAGCTGACTGCCTGGCCATCGTCACCGAGTGGAATGAGTACCGTACGCCTGACTTTGACTACCTCAAGCTCAAGATGAAGAGCCCCACGATCTTCGACGGCCGGAACCTCTACAACCCCGTCAAGATGACCAAAGCCGGGTTCAATTACAGCGGCATCGGATTGCTGGTGCCGAAGTCTTAACAACGACGACTTACCTGAGTCGTGTGGGCAAAGAGCAGGAAGCGTTACCGCCCGGAGAGCATCAGAGCTCTCCGGGCGTTTTTATTTGAACGAACTGAACTCGTGGAGATTTCTCTCACTCGCGATATGATCCGGTTGAAATGCACCTGTGTCAGCTACTGGTCATCCACTCCCGGTGCCCTCCCTTGCGGTCCGAGACAATCTCATGCTCCTGCCGTGGCTCTCATCGCTGCTCTTCGGGCTGGCAGTCTTTGCTGTCGGCTGGGGGATGGTGGCGTCGGAGGGGAGCTGGCTCGATTATCTGGAGCAGCGGTGGGCAGCCCAGCTACGGATGTTGCGGGTGCCGACACTCCGGTTGCGGATCTATCTGATCTGCTGGCTGGGGATCACGGCGGTAGTCGGAGCGTTGTTGTGGGTGGGTTTTGGGACTCCGCTGTTCGCGGTGGCCGCGATCGGGCTGCTGCTGTGCGTTCCCTGGCTGGTGATTCGTAATCTGGCAGCAAATCGACACGCGAAGATCGAGGATCAGCTGGCCGATGCGATGGTCTCCCTGTCGAGTGCGATCCGGGCAGGGTTGTCACTGCCGCAGGCCCTCGATGTGCTGGCCACGCAGTGTCCCCGCCCGATTCGTGAGGAATTCCAGCAGATCCACGGTGAATATCAGCTGGGGAAAACTCTGGATGCGTGCCTGAAAGAGGCTCGCGACCGGCTCAAGAGCGAACATTTCGCCCTCTTCGCAGCTGCCATGGAAGCCAGCCGCCAGAGCGGCGGACGACTGAACGAGGTGGTCGAGCGCATCGCGATCTCGGTTCGAGAGCTGCACCGCCTGGAACGTAAGATCGTCGCGGAGACATCCCAGTCGCGGCGATCCGCTCTCTATATGTCCCTGGCCCCCGCTGCGATTCTGGTGATGTACTGGGCTTTTCTCGATCCCGGCAGCGTGGAGCGGCTGTTCCTGGAACCAGCCGGACAGCTGGTGCTGGTGGCTGCAGTGTTTCTGAATATCGTGGCGTACCTGTGGGCCCAGCGGATTCTGGATGCGGATCTGTGAGGAATCTGAGGAAGCTCCGACTCTCCCTCTCGATTTCCCCTGCAATTCTGGCCCAGAAGCGATATCCACTCCCTGCGGCATCATTCCGAACCAGCCCCAACTTATGGGTGTCATTCGATTGCAACGGATTGAAGCTCGAACTACCATTCCGCCCACGCGGCCAGATAGCTCAGCTGGTAGAGCACAGGACTGAAAATCCTGGTGTCGCCGGTTCGATCCCGGCTCTGGCCACTTTTCACAACCCCGCATGCCGCCTTACATTACGGCAGCCTGCGGGGTTTTGTCTTTCTGATGTGTCTGCGAGGCTGAGAAAACCTCGGCACCAGACTTTGACTGCAACTGAGGAAACCATGTCCGAATTCCGCGTTGAAAAAGACTCGATGGGCGATGTGAAGGTTCCGGCCAAGGCCTACTACGGGGCCCAGACCCAGCGGGCGGTGGAGAACTTTCCGATCTCGGGCTGGCCGTTGCATGATGACCTGATTCATGCGATGGGACTGGTGAAGTTTGCGTGCGGCGTGGCCAATCGAGACCTCGGCAAGTTGCAGAACACCGGCAAGGTCCGCCTCGACGCCAAGCAGATCGATTTCATGCTGCAGGCAGCCAAGGAAGTGGCTGCGGGCAAGTTTGACGACCAGTTCCCGATCGATGTCTTCCAAACCGGTTCGGGCACATCGAGCAATATGAATGCCAACGAAGTGATCTCGAACCGTGCGATTGAGATGGCAGGTGGAGACCGGTTTCTGGCAGCCAAGCCGATCCACCCTAACGACCACGTCAATATGGGGCAGAGCACGAACGATACCTTCCCAACGGCAATCCACGTCGCGGTCGGCATGTCGATCGCCCAGAAGCTGATCCCTGCCTTGAAGCGATTCGCCGATGTCCTGAGCAAGAAGGCCAAGGAGTGGGACAAGATCATCAAGATCGGCCGCACTCACCTCGCTGACGCCACCCCGCTCCGCCTCGGTCAGGAGTTCGGCGGCTTTGCCCGTCAGCTGGAACTTTCGATCGGTCGGGCGGAGTCCGCCATCGAAGCGGTCCTCGAACTTCCCGTCGGCGGCACAGCTGTCGGTTCAGGGATTAACACGCATCCCGAGTTCGGTCGACGCGTGGCTGCCTGCCTGAACGAGGAAACCGGCATCGCTTTCGTGGAAGCGGCCAACCACTTCGAAGGGAACGCCCAGCGTGATGGGCTCGTCGAGTGCCACGGCCAGCTCAAGCTGATTGCCACAACGCTCTTCAACGTCTCGAACAACATCCGCTGGCTCGGTTCCGGCCCACGTTGCGGTTTCTACGAAATCAAGCTGCCCGATCGTCAGCCCGGCTCGTCGATCATGCCCGGCAAGGTGAACCCCGTCATGTGCGAAAGCATGATGCAGCTGTGTGCCCGCGTGATCGGCAACGATGGCTGTCTGACGCTAAGTGGTGCCGCCGGTGGTCAGTTCCAGCTGAACATCATGATGCCCGTCATGGGCCAGACGACCCTCGAAAGCATCATGCTCCTGGCCAAGGGAACTGACGCCTTCGTCGAGTTCTGTGCCGAGGAGATGGAAGCCAACGAAGAGGCCTGCGTCGCCAGCGTCGAGAAAAGCCTGTCGATGGTCACCAGCCTTAACCCGTTCATCGGTTACGAGAAGGCTTCGGCCCTGGCCAAGGAAGCCTTCAAGTCGGGCGAAACGATTCGCGAGCTGTACACCAAGCAGAACATCCTGCCGCTGGACCAGCTGAATGCCGCCCTCGACCCATTCAGCATGACCGAGCCACATGCGTGATTATTGCTGAGAGCTGAGCCAAAATAGTGAAGCCCATGGGTTGCGACCCATGGGCTTTTCGTTCGCAATGCGTGTGTCTCCCGGAGTGAGTCATGTCGACCACCCCCTCCAGCGATGGAAAGCCATTCGGACCGGTCGTCAAGATCCTCACGACGGTCGTTCTTCTGGCCGTAGCGGGTGTCGGCATTTACCTGTTGCAGCGTGGGCTGCAGAGCGTCGAGCAGTCGATTGCATCCCGGGACTGGCCAACCGTGGAAGGGGAGATCATCAGCTCGGCGGTGGACATGACCGAGACACCAATCAAGGAGAATGGCCGCGAGATTCCTAACAAGAAGAGCCGCTCCTACTCACCCGCGATTCGATACCGGTACTACGTCAAAGGTCAGGAGCTGATCGGAACTCGAGTGACGATCGAAGACGAAAGCGTCGGCACCGAAGCGTCGGCCCGGGCGATCGTCGACAAGTACCCCATCCGCACCAAGGTCAAAGTCAGCTACCTGCCCGATCAGCCCGCAACCTCCGTACTCATCCCCGGCAGCTGGGCTGGTTCGTACCGCTGGTTCCTGCCAGGCGGAGCGGCACTGCTCATCCCGCTGCTGCTCCTGAGAGCCATCTGGTTCGGGCAGCCTGATCCGACGGCCCGGGAGGTCGAAGCCGACGAGAACCATCCGGCCCGCCCCCGCCTGCTGAAGGGGCTGCTGCTGACCGAGGAGATCATCCGCTGGGAACCAGGCAAAACAGTTCACATCTACCGTCCACGCGTGGGATTCCTCAAGTCCATCCTCGGCGCAATCATCGCGGGGCTGATTGTCGGAATCGTGTTGGGGCTGCTACCGGCGATCTTTTTCCTGTCGGGTCGGGGAGTGATCTTTATCGCGAAGTTCTACCTGGCGGTGTCGGCCCTGCTCACGGTAGCGTTCGCAATTGGTCTGATGCTGTGGGGGAGGCGGCGGGAGTATCTGCTCGACTGGGCCCTCGAATCGATTCACTGGGAAATCGGATGGGGAAATCAGGACGCACCACTGCAGAGCATCGACAGCCTGCTGCTCCGCCTGCCCGACAAGGATGCCCCTCGAAACCATGTCGTCGATTCTTACCGAATCCAGGCCAGGATCTACGGCAGGGACTATACACTGCTGGAGACCAACGGAAACGGACAGAACTGGTATGAAGTCCGCGACAAGCTGAAGAAGGTCATCGGCGAACTGGCCCATTCACTCAACGTCGAGTGGACCGAGTCGCAGGAAAAGACCCCGAAGTCGTCACGCTGACATCAGACGCTCTTAAAGACCTCCATTTCGCTCTGCGAAAGAGGACCATCGGAAACACCAATGAACAACGCCACATTCTGGAAGATCATCGACGAATCGCTGGAAGAAGCCGAGGGCGACCTCGACGAGCAGATGGAGTTTCTGGGGGAAGCCCTCGAAGAACTCGATCCCGACGAGATCGTTGAGTTCGATCGCATCTTTCTGGAGTACTGGGTCAAAGCCTACACCTGGGATCTGTGGGCCGCAGCCTACATCCTCGGCAAGGGGTGCTCCGATGACGAATTCGTCGACTTCCTCGGCTGGTTGATCTGCCGCGGAGAAAAAGTCTACGAACTGGCCCTCAAAAATGCCGATTCGCTGGCCAATCAACTCGACGCCGAACAGGGGGAAGATGCCCTGATTGAGGGGTTCCAGGGCGTTGCCACGCTGGCTTGGGAACATCGTACCGGCAAGAGCCTGGACGACTTCCCCGAACACCAGGTCGAACTGCCGACCGAACCCAAGGGAACCCCATGGTCCGAATCGAGCGATGATCTGAAGAACCGGTTCCCCAAGCTCTATCGCAAGTTTTTTTAAGGCGGCACTGTTCCAGCGAGACGATCCGGGCTTCGATGCTTTACTATGTGCGAGGTGATCTTCACTTCCGCACTCCAAGGCTCGCAGCATGTTCGGCTTTCTTCGCGGCAAGGATTGGAACGTTCTGGCCGTCATTTTTGAGCGGCAAGACCTGTTCACGGTCAGCGGTCAACGTGTCAAAGGCAGCGACGCGACCAAGGCCCGCGATGGGGCTCAGGGGCATCCCCGAACGATTTATTGGGCAGTCTTTGATCAGGAAGGCAAGTTTTTAGAGGGAGCATCCGGGAATGGTGCAACCAATGTCCCTGTCGACACGGTAAAGAAACTGGAACGGGATCTGCGCACGAATCGAACCATTCAGGAAATCCTGAAGGCACTGGAAACGGGAGCTGCGGAGCGACTCGCCAAACCACTCGTCTGGATCGGCTATCCGAAGAAGGCTCCGCTGCCTCCCAAGGATGCTCCCGAGGAGTAACGGATCCCGACAGATCGATGCACGCACGCAGCACAGTGGCTCGATCACTCCCGCTCCACGAACCGAATCGCCACTCTGAGATCGCCCTCTCAGCTGCCGATCAACTGGCCGATCAGCTCAAGGACTCATGATTCATGAAACGTTGTCTCTACGTAATTTTGCTCATCGGCCTGATGTACTCTGCTCCACGAGCGGAAGAACCGATCCTGTCTGGTTCCGCCGTCAAGGAGTTGGGCGGTGATCCTCCCCCAGCCCCCATGGGTTATCCGAACACCACGGCCCTCTTCGCCGCGATCAAGCTCGGATTTGTGAAGCTGGTCGATCGGGACGCACCTCTTCCCGAGAACGTGGAATGGCGCAAGGACATCGAATATGGCAAGGTGGGCGACCGGTCGCTCAAGCTCGACCTCTATGTCCCCAAAGAGCGGACGGGAAAACTGCCGCTGTTGATCTTCATTCACGGGGGCGGGTGGAAGGGTGGGGACAAAGCTGACTACCGCCTCTACACCCAGGTCTTCGCACAGAAAGGCTATATCGTCGCCAGCGTGGGATATCGCCTGACCGGCGAGGCGAAGTTCCCTGCCTGCGTGAATGATGTGAAGTGTGCCGTGCGTTACCTGCGCAAGAACGCCGATGAACTGGGAATCGACGCTGACCGCATCGGTGTCGTCGGCGGCTCAGCGGGCGGTCATCTCGCGATGATGACGGGCTACTCCTCCGATGTTCCCGAACTCGAGGGTGATGGTGGCCATGCCGGAGTGAGCAGCCATGTGAAGGCCGTAGTGAATATCTACGGTCCTTATAATCTGGATGACGATTTCGTCCGCACGAACGAAGGTGCCAACAAGCTGGTCGAGTCGTTCCTCGGTAAGCCGGTGGCGGAGGCGGGCGATCTGCTCGACAAGGCCTCGCCCGCTCACTACCACGACCCCAAGGACCCACCGACGCTCATTCTGCACGGCACGATTGATGACATCGTCCC
>QWOR01000299.1 GCA_003669575.1 Planctomycetota bacterium
ACGAGCCCTGCGACGTTATCCGCTCGCACCCACTCGGGCTGGTAGTCGAGGTACCCGATGTTGTCGACTTCGAGGTACACCCCTTTCTCCGCAATGGGGAGCAGGTTCTTCACACCGATGCGGTCGCCCAGATGACCAATGATGACCCCGGACAGGTTCGCCCCGAACTCTTCCAGCAGGGCAATCTGCTCCAGGGCGAGTGTGCCCCAGCGCGTTGTATGCGTGGTGATCACCACATCGGTCTGCGCCTGAGCCAGCGCAGCTGCGCGAAAGACTCGCTCTTCAGCGGGCTTGATGAAGTGGCGCCCCGTGCCGATCTCGCCAATGAAGCCCGCTCGGATGCCGGTGTCGCCGACTCCGACCTCGATCTCCTTGACGAGGACTTCGGCCAGTTCGCGACTACTCTTTTCAGCGACGATGGGTGGATAACCGAAATCGCGGTACCAGCCCGCCCCCATGAGGACATGAATCCCCATGCGTTCTGAAAACCTGGCCAGCCGCTCCGGGTCGCGGCCGATCTCATCGAGAGTCACATCGCAGATCGTCTGGCCACCGAGTCGCTTAAACTCTTCGATTTCACCGGCCATCATCTCCTCATCGTCGATGACGAGTTGATACCCATACCCCGGATAATGGTCCATGGCATCGAGAAAGAGATGCTCATGGGTATAAGTGACCCCCATCTCTTCGGGCCGGATCAGGCCGCGAACGGTAATCA
The DNA here is from genome assembly GCA_003669575.1 of Planctomycetota bacterium. Classification (GTDB taxonomy): domain Bacteria; phylum Planctomycetota; class Planctomycetia; order Planctomycetales; family Planctomycetaceae; genus TH-plancto1. The sequence continues at coordinate 719 of QWOR01000299.1, forward strand.
CCTCGCGAGAGGCCCCATCATCACTCATCGGATCTACTCCTGTCAGCGAACTCCGCGTTGTTACCTCGAGTTGAGCGAGGAGTGAAGTATAACCCTCCGCCCCTGCGAGGCGTCCATGCCATGGGAATCGAGCAGCATTGATGAGAACTGATTGCTCCGATTCGATCGAGTTGACACAATTCACACCTTCTCTTCTCACGCATCTCCGCGAGACAACACATGGCTGCTGAAACTGCTCTGGTTACTGGTGCTTCTTCTGGAATCGGAGAGGCACTGGCAGAACTCTTCGCCCGTGACAAATCGTCATTGATTCTCGTCGCGCGCAGCCAGGACAAGTTGCAGGCACTCGCAGATCGACTGGCGAAAGCCTACGGAATCCAGACGCTGGTGATTCCGTGTGACCTTTCTGAACCGGGAGCCGCTCAACGAGTCTTCGAAGCGGTGATGGCTGCAGGCTGGACGGTTGATTGTCTGGTGAATAACGCGGGTTTCGGTGGCATGGGGTACTTTGACGAGATTCCCGAAGCCGAGATGTCTTCGATGTTGCAAGTGAACATCGTGGCCTTAAGCCAGCTGACCCGTTTGTTCATGCCTGGCATGGTGGCCCGCAAGAGAGGTCGCATCCTGAACCTGGCGTCGACAGCCGCCTTCCAGCCGGGCCCCAACGCCGCGACCTATTACGCGTCGAAGGCCTATGTCTGGTATCTCAGCGAAGGTCTGCAAACCGAAATGGCGGGAACTGGTGTCACAGTCACGTGTCTGGCACCAGGTCCGACAAGAACGAATTTTGGCGAGGTTTCCAAAATGGACACCACCCGCATTTTTCAGTGGAACTCGATGGAAACGGCCCCGGTCGCATTGGCCGGCTACAACGCGATGCGTGCGGGCCGTACTCTGGTGGTTCCAGGTTTCTTTAATAAGGCTTTGTTCTGGGCTTCCAAGTACAGCCTCTGGGCCATTGTCAAACAGGTCATGAAGAACATCATGCAACCTCTGGGACCACGCAAGACGGCCTAGCGGGCTGCGTGATCAATCCCCGACGGCGACGAATTGTCCCTGTAGCCTCGACACGGCGTCACCTGCGTTCATGTTGAACAGGGCCTTGCCACCGGTGCCCCATTGACCCTGCTGGTAATGAAAAACAGCACAGGCATCACGCACGGTTCCGACAGCGGCGACATCCTCCATGTCACCGCCTTCGATCGCTTCGAAGTGGAGCTCAATCGAAACGAAGGCGGTCAGGAGCCCGGTACGGGCTTCACGAGCCCAGGCCACTTCGGGTTGCCATTCGCACTTGACCCAGCGCAGCCCGCGCGGCTTCCCGGACTGCGCGGCCAAATCGAAGAACCGGGCTTCGAGCGACTCACGTTGCAGCCGGAACGATTCGCGGGCCTGCTTGACCTCCCGCTTCTTCATCCAGCGGGCCAGAGGAACAGCTGCAACGAATGCCACAGCTGTCGCACCGGCGAAACCAACGAGAGCCAACAACCCGGATGACATACCAAGCCTTTATGGGCGAACCAGGAGAAATTCGAACAAGTTCAGATGCAAAGCAACACCGTGCATAAGGGCCGAGACACGGTACCCCGTCACTTCACATTCATGGCCTGGATTCCCTCGAGAAATCCCAGATAGGTCGTCGCCCGGTCAGTCGAGGGAAGGGAGCGATCCTCGTCGATCAGCTTCCAGAGTTCGGGGCCTTTGTTGTTGAGAATTGCCCAACCCGCTAGCAGATGCATGGCATCCTCGCGAATCGTCGGCTCAAACAACCGTTGCACAAAGGTGTACGAGTCGGTGACCGATTTCTCTGCGAGCGCGCTCGCCAGAGTCAGAACGTGACGGTCAATCAGATTGCGGTCCATCAGAGTGTTCACGTACAGCGGTTTCAGCTCTTCCGCCGCCTTGCGGAAGTCTCCTGAGGTCGCCAATTGAGTTGACTTCGCCAAAGCACCGTACGTGCGTTCTGCTTTTTCGATCGCCTGTTGTTCCTTGGGCGTGAACTCGCTCCATCTGTCCTTCAGAATCTCTTCTTTGCCCATGGCCAGAGCGATGTAATAGAACTCGACGACCAATGCTTCGTCGGAGCGATAGGGCTCTCGACGCGACTCCTCGACATGGTCGAAATCCTGAATGAACTTCCAGACATCTGCAAAGAGTCCAAATCTCATCGAGCGCCGGAGCAGTGTCTGCTGAATCGCGAAACGGGCATTCGTGACCTTGAGAAGATCTTCACATTGGGCACGATACTGACTGAGTGCGCGTCGCTTCTTGTTGCTGTCATCACCCAGACCGAGTTCCTGTCCCAGCTGCTGAGCGACATCGGTGCCTTTCGTACTCCGTTCGACCAGCGACCGAACCAGTGCCGGGCTGGGACTGACAGAGCGGAGCATGTCCATCGCCTGCATCTGATTGGCCCAACCGCCCGCGGTGTCGCCAAGCTTCATCTTCAAATTCGCGATATCGGCAAATGCGAGGGCCAGTGATGTTGCGGGGCCAGGGTCGGGAAGCCCGCCGTACGGAGCCCCCTTGCTTTCATAGATGGCTTTCATCCCCGGAGCTGCAGCAGGCGGGGGGATTTTTGTTGTCGCCAGCAGCTGTTCGATCTCCGTCACCTGAGCGGCGGTGACGCTCTTTTCCTTGAGCATCAAACGCACTTCCGCAGATGCGACCTGCATGCGTACTTTGGCGGTCAGATCGGCTTCCGCAATCGCCGCTTTGAGCTTGTTGGCGGCCACAGCATCCGACTTGGCAACCAGACGCGAAGTCATCATCCCTGCACACGCGGCCAGCGAAGCGTCACGCGTCACCACATCGGGAGCGGCACGCGACCAGGACAGAGCCAAGTCCCATTGCTGCTGATGGCACAGATCGATGGTCGCGGCAATCCACAGGGGCTTGCCGCACAACTCCAGATGGCTCAATGACTGCTCTTTGGCGAAAGCAAACGTACCCTGCTCGATGCTGGCCCGCCAGATCTCAGACAGCGCCGCTCGAGTGTCGACATCATGCTTGTTGAACCTGTCCAGCAGGGCGACCGCATCGGGTGTGCGATCGAACCGCACCAGAGTGGCAGCGAGAATGGCGACCGCATCCAGGTGTGATCGCAGAATGTCGGGATGCTTTGCGGCATGGGACACCGCTTCCTGCAGGGCTGCTTCAGCGCCCGCTTTATCTCCCGCTGCCAGCTTCATTTGAGCCAGCACTGCCAGCGGCTCGATGGCGTATTGCTGTCCACCAGCGCCGACTTTGGCGATCTGTTCCTGGGCCCCCGTCAGATCACCCTTAGTCAGCAAGGCCTGGGCTGCCAGTTGACGGCCATAGGGTTTACTGCGGAACTCGGGCTTCTGTGTGACTTTCAGAATCTCCTGCAGGGAGAGCTTTTCGATCTCTTCGATCGTGCTGACCACATGTTTCGGCGGAATGACGACGACATTCGCGAGCGTGCCATTTTCCGGGGTGTTCTCCACGGGAGTCGTGGGAGTGTTGGAGACCGTGGGCTTCGGTTTGGGCGCTTCCCGCAACAGGAACCACCACAGGGCTCCCCCGACGACACCGATTCCGACGAGCGCAATGGCGGAGATCAGGCCCGTCGACATCCCCTTGGGCTTCTCGGGTTCCGCTTTGACGACGGGAGGCAGCTTGGGGGCCTTGAAGATCGGCAGCTTGCAGCTGGGGTTACAGCATTTCACATCCTTGCCCGCTTGCGACGGGCCGATGTAGCCGACGGTCTCACACATCGGGCATTTGACCTCGATGGTGCGCCCTTTGCCGGGCTTGATCGCGACAGCGGTGGCCTGCTTGTTGGCGAGTGGATCGACCTCAAACGGGTCGCTGTTGTCGGCTTGATGGTCTTCTTCCGGCTCTGGACGAGCCCGTACTGGGCCGGGACTTGCCGGCGATTTGGCGGCAGGGACTCCCCGCTGTGCGGGCGTGTCGGGACCAGGCTTCACAGGAGCAGCTGGTCGGCTGGTCCCAGCTGCAGAGGGACGAGTAGCGGGCCGGGCGGCGGGCTTGGCAGGAGCGGCCGACGGCTTCCCGGACATGGACGCTCCGCAGAACGGACAGTCCTCAACATCGTCCTCGAGGACCGATGCCTTGCAGGACGGACAGCTGCGAAACTCCATGGTGAATGCTTTCTCGAAGACATCGTGTCGAGAGGGAGACCTCCTCGGCGAAAGGAGAGAGAACCCCCGCCGTACGGCTCTCTCAAACTATAACACCCCCCCGACCGGCAGTGAACCACCGAACCGGAGTTCGCGGCGTGGATTGCCGTGTGGTATGTGAGTTAGACGTTTTCGACGGGTTGGAGTGCCAGCAATTCAGGCGATATTCGGAATTTCGTTGTGCGAATAACCATCGATTCGCTCGCTTTCTCCTCCTCCCTCCGAGAGCGGCCGGTGACAGCCTGTCGAGGCGTTGTGTATACCATTTCGCTACGAATACCAAGGTTTTGATGCTCGGTGATCACATATCTACATACCTCAGGGATTGTGAAAATCGGGAGCCGTCATCCGAGTATTCCTGGCCGACCAACTCTTGAGACTACTCATCGACGAAAGGTGAACACGAACCTCATCCCCCACATCACATTCGTCCATCATCAGGGTCGATAGCCGGGGCAGCTTCACCAGCTGGGCGACTCCCGCCGAAGTGACCTTCGTTCTGGCGAGACTCAGAGTCTCCAAGGATGATATTTGGGAAATTGCTTGCATCATCGTGTCGTCGATCGGAGTGCCGTCGAGTTTCAATCTGTTCAACGGTGCTTTCATTCCCTTCAGCCCAGTTCCCGTAACACGCGTCCCGCTCAAGTCGAGAGCATGTAACATGGGGAGGTTCCTGATGTGCTGGACTCCTGCATCGGAAATCGGAGAGTCTCGCAGGAAAAGTAGCTGCAGAAACGGATGCCCTGTGAGTCCGCTGAGGAATTCGTCGCTGGTGTACGTCCCCGAGAGGTCCAGGCTCAGAAGAAATGGCAAACCTGAAACATTCCACTTGTCACCGGGCGAGAGGGAGCATTCTCGAATGTTCAGCACTGCTAAGCTTGGAGTGGATTTCAAAGACCGTAACGCGTCTTCGGAGAATCGACACTTTTCAAAGGTCAAATGACCCAGCTGAAGATTCTGTGAGAGTGAAAGAATGTCCTGAGCATCGATGTCCGCATCATGAAACTCAACGCATTGTAGTCGGGTGAAACCACTCTCCTGAAGATAACGTCCGGGATTCTTAATCCCTGGCTGAAAGTGAACAAACGTGGGCACGTTGTCGCGTGACAGCAGAGGTCTCAGTCTGGCTGGGATGTTACGGAGCTGGAGCCATGAAAAGGTTGGCTCATCGTTCGAGTATGAGACACTGGCGACTTGCTGGAGTCGAGCTTGCCCCGCGAGTTGCTGCCGGTACACCCAATTCTGACCAATCAGAAATCCCGTCATCAGAATCGCAAACAGGGAGGGCAAGCAGCGAATCAGGATCGGGTATTTCGACAGCTGGGCGTTGCTGTTATCGGAGCGAGTCACTCGCTGGCCGATTTGATAACCCACCACCGAGATCATCGCACCCTGACAGAACAACACGGGTGCGAATACCGGCGAACTCCAGATCGGATCATCCCCCGGGGAGCTCGATCCCGGAAAGATTGCCCGGAGGAACATCGAGTAATACACGACGGTCACCGTCGCCAGCACGACGCCACCGCACGTAATCAATCCCAAGATCAAGAGCCGATGGCGATTACGGAACACTGCTCCCGCGAGCAGCCCGATACCGAGTGCCAGACAGACTCCCAGGAGCAGATTCATCCATCTCCTCCGCAACGCGAGTTCGGACAAGAGTTCCGGAACTACTACGTGCGGGCAATCTGGAGTGCGAGTTCAATCTCACCCACCGAGATCATTTTTCCATCCGCGACCGTTCCCGATTCGATCCGGTCGGCGCGGGTTTCGGTCAGGAGGGTATCCCGCCATTCGGTGACCATGGCCTGCAACTCCGTCTCGCCTGTGATAGCCGACCAGGTGATCGCGATGCGGTCGTTCTCTTCCAGATCGTGATCCTTGCGCAGCTGTTGGACCTGGCGGATCATGTCTCGGGCCATGCCTTCGCGGACGAGAGCGGGAGTCAGCGTCGTTGAGAGGGCGATCTGCACTCCGGCATCGTCGGCACAGGCCCAGTCGCTGGCCTGTTCGGTGCTGATCAGCACATCTTCAGGGGCCAGCGTGACGGGCTGCCCCTCGATGGTCAACGTGACGGGTTCGCCCTTTCGCAGTGGCGCCGCCACGGCGGATTCGATCGCGGTCAACGCGTCCTTCACTGCTCCGAGCAGCTTGCCGAGCTTCTTCCCGAGCGTCTTGAGGTTCGGCTTGTAGCTGTAGTGGACGAGGGCATCGAGGTTGTCTGCCGGGGTGAGCTGCTTGACGTTCAGCTCGTCTGCGATGACATCGGCCAAGGCCGCGATCTCAGCGGACTCCTGCGGATTCGCACAAGCGTACTTGAGTTCCGCCAGAGGCTGCCGCACGCGCTGGTTCGCCTCTTCCCGCAGCCGGTGACCCATCTTGACCACGCGCTGAGCCAGAGCCATGCGGTGGTTGAGCGAGAGGTTGACGAGGGATTCGTTGACGGTCGGGTACGATTGAAGGTGGACAGAGGAGAGGCCTAGGGCTGAGGGGCTAGAGCCTAGGGCCGGAGAAGAAGAGGCTCCAGTGAGGTTCTGGAACATGCGTTCCGTGACGAACGGGATGCACGGAGCCAAGAGCTTGGTGAGCGTGAGCAGTACCTCATATAGCGTCTGATACGCCGCCAGCTTGTCGGCGTCCCAGCCCTCTTCCCCTAGGCCCTTGCCCCTAGGCCCTTGGCCTTCTTCCCTCGCCTTCCAGAACCGCTTGCGATTCCGGCGGATGTACCAGTTCGACAGGTCGTCAATGAACGCAGCTGCGGCTTGCGTCACGCCGGGGGAGTTGAAGTTCTCGAACTCGGTGCGGCAGGTGCCGATGAGGACGTTGAGGTTCGAGAGGATCCAGCGGTCGATCTCGGGACGCTCGCTGACCGGGACCGTCTTAAGGGACGTGTCGAAGCCATCGAGGATCGCGTAGTTCACGAAGAAGGAGTAGCTGTTCCACAACGGGATCAGCACCTGCCGCCGTACTTCATCCGCGGGCGTACTCGTCACCTTGCAGGTCGTGAGTCCTTCCAGAGTCTGCGAGATTGGCCCGTCGACGGTTTGCAGCGTGACCGGCTCGCTCGCATGGCGGGTGCCGAAACGCAGATCCTGTGCCGGGTTCTGAGCCAGATATAACCACCGCAGGGTATCAACGCCCAGCTGTTCCGCGGCCTCCTCAAACCAGATTGCCGTCCCATCCGACTTATGCATCGGCTTCCCTTCCTCGTTCATGACAAGGCGGTGACCGAGCAGAGTTTTGAAAGGGCGTTTGCGGAGGCCAAGGGCTGAGGGCCTAGTGCCTAGTGCCAGAGACTGCTCTGTATTAATTCCCTCTTCCCCGAGGCCCTGGCCCCTAGGCTCTAGGCCTTCCTCTCCCTCTTCCCACCCCATCATCGTCGCCAGTGACAGGAGTGAGTAGAACCAGTTGCGGAACTGGCCGGGGAAGCATTCGGTGACGAGTTCGGCGGGGAACCAGTCCTTCCACTTGAGGGCGGACTCGGGGTAGCGGCCGTTGTAGTTGAGTGTCGAGAACGGCACGATTCCGGCGTCTAGCCACGGGTTGCCGACGTCCTCGATGCGTTCGAGGATCGCGCCGGTCTTCAGGCTCTTGATCTTCACCTTGTCGATCCAGGGACGGTGCGGCGTGTGGCCTTCAAACTCGTCCCACCCCTCGACGGCGCGTTCCTTCAGCTCGGCCAGTGACCCCATGACATCGAAGTCGCTCGGGTCGGCGGGGTTCACCCAGATCGGCAGGGCCAGACCCCAGAACCGTTTCTTCGAGATCATCCAGTCCCGCATCAGCGACAGCCATTCGACCTCGCGCTCCTGACCCTGGATCGAATCGGGTAGCCACGTGATCGCCCGCGTGACATCCTTGATCTCGTCCCGCCAGTCCATGTTGATGAACCACTCATCCACCAGCCGGAAGATCAGCTCGTCACCCGTCCGCCAGCAGTGCGGATAGATGTGGGGATAGGTCTCAACGTAAACGAGGAAGCCGTTCGCTTTGAGGTGTTCGAAGACAAGATCAGCTGTCTTCGGATCGGTGGCGTTCCGCCCGGTGAAGGGGCCGAAGCCATCGCCGAAGTTGGCGTCTTCGCCCAGCGGAGCGATGGAAGCCAACCCGAGTTGTTGCCCGAGTGTATGGTCGACATCACCGCAGCCGGGAGCGATGTGAACGATACCGGTTCCCTCACCGGCGGTAACCATCGGGTTACCCTTGAAGTCGCGACCACCATCGACGACGCGATGACATTCGACCGACGATGGCTGGCCTGCGTAATGCGGAAGAGCCGGGTAACCGCCGGGCATCTGCTGGGCGGGCAGTTCATCGAACGGACCACGATACCGCCAGCCGACCATCTCGGCTCCCTTGACGGTTCCTTCGATCTCGTACCCTCCGCTCTCCTTGAAGATCTGGGCGATGGTCTTCAGCTTGGGCGTTTCCTTTGGCCAGGCCCACTCGGGGCGGCCGAACCCTTCCTTGAACTCCTTCTCCAGCCGCTTGAACTCCAGGTTGTCTTTGGCGAAGTAGTAGATCGCCCCATCCTTCTTCGACTTGAGCTTTACATAGTCAAGGTCGGGATTGATCGCAGCTGCAACGTTCGAAGTGAGCGTCCAGGGAGTCGTCGTCCAGACGAGCAGGTATTCGTTGGGGTGATCGATCAACGGAAACCGCACAAAGCAGCTGCGATGCGTCGTCAGCTTGCGGCCATCGGCGATTTCCATCTGGGAATAGGCACTCCCCGCGCGACCGCTCCAGGGCATCACGTCGTGCCCCATATAGATCTTGCCGCGCTGGTAGCACTTCTTCAGGAACGACCAGATCGTCTCGTTGTTCTCGGTGCTGAAGGTGAAGTAGCTGCCACCCCATTCGGGGTTACCGAGCTTTTCGACGATATGTTCAGCGGTATCTGTGACCAGCTGGCCCCCCTTGGGAGGCGTGAAGCTCACTTTCTTGTCGGTGCCGATCGCGTCGGCCAGAGTGCGCAGCTGGGTCGGGTCGTCCCACTCCATCCAGTAGCCCAGTCGCACCGACTGTTCGGTCTGGCGGGCGGCGAACTTCAGCACGCGCTTCTTGCACTCATAGACAAACTTGTCGATGCCGTAGTCAGCGATGGCGGTTTTGGTGCCGAGGTTCAGTTGCTTCTCGACTTCGACCTCGACCCATAAACCCTGGCAGTCAAAACCGTTCTGGTAACGGAGTTCCCGCCCGGTCATGGCGAAGTAGCGCTGGAAGACGTCCTTGTAGGTCCGTCCCCAGGCATGGTGGACGCCCATCGGATTGTTGGCGGTGATGGGGCCGTCGAGGAACGACCACTTCGGCTTGCCGGCGTTCTGCTGCTTCAGCCGGTCGAAAATCTGCTGCTGCTGCCAGAATCGCAGGACTTCGTGCTCGCCGGAAACAAACTGAGCTTCATCAACACGTTGAAACATGACCATCCGACCGGGAAGAGTGCTGGTTGTCGCCGGACCATCCTGACCGGCGCCAATCGGTATAGCTTCGCAGGTCGCCGGGGGTGAGCCAAGTCAACGGGAACGAGTCACCCGGTTGCATCGAAGGTTGCTCATGATTTGTCCGCGGGGGGGGGGGGCGTTTGTGTGTCAGGTGTTGTCGGGTGGCTGGGGTCGACCAACGGGAGCCCCCAGCCTGAGAGTGGAGGCCGCATCCCCAGAGATGGTCACCGGCTCTGGGGGCTTCGCTGCGCTGCGACCCCAGCCACCCCGGGTGGACGCGTTTCTCTCGGGGTTCCCTTCCATCCCTTGGAATCTTGCCCGCCGCCTTGCTCGCCGTCCCCTGGGCATCGTAATCTGATGCCACACGAAGATACGCAGTCTGAAGGGTTTGCATCAGTTCCGTCTCTTGATCTCCAAGCTGCTCTGGGACGGACTCACAGCCACTCGAGTGATTCCATGAAAGTTCACCAGTTCCTTGACCATTACGGCGTCTCCGAGAATCCGTTCGCGGAAGAGGATGCCCAGTCGGATCGCGTTTTTCAGTCGCACTGTCTGAAGGGGGTGCATCACGCCGCCTGGGACAAGATCTACGGCAACCCGTCGACCCCCGCTACATCGGTCGTGTTCGGAGAGCAGGGGGCGGGCAAGACGGCCTTGCGGCTGCAGATCATCAGCAAGCTGGCCGAGTACAACAGCCAGAACCCGACCAGCCGGGCTTTCGTACTGCAGTACGACGACTTCAACCCGTTCCTTGATTGCTTCCGCGAGCGGCTCTCGGGCAGCCGTCGCAAGCCGGAGCGGGCGCTGCAGAACTGGAAGCTGTGGGACCATATGGACGCGATTCTGTCGCTGGCGGTGACTCGCCTGTCCGACATGATCCGCAACGACGGGACCGACCCGAACGATGCCTCGGCGAAGATCACCTCTGATCAACTCGATCAGCTGAGCCGGCCGCAGAAACGCGACCTGCTGCTGCTGGCGACGATCTATGACCAGAACCGTTCCCTGGCCCCACAGCTCCGCTGGACCCAGTTGCAGCAGCGATTGAAGTTCCGCTCGCTCGGCCGGTTCCTGAGCCCGTTGTACTCGGCGCTGGCTTCCGCAGCTGTGTTCGGAGTTGCGTACTGGCAGGGAGAAGGCTGGAAGGGGTTGGCGAACAAGTGGGCGATCGGTCTGGCGATCACGTGCTGGTTGCCGTTCCTGTGGTATCAGCTGAAGCTGTTCTATACCTCTTGGGTGATTTGTCGTCAGGTTCGCATCGTCGACCACCAGGTTTCCATGCTGCGATCCCTGTTGTCCATGTTCAACCCGCCTGAGTTCCTGGGGCAGCCGCTGCCGCGGGGTTCTCGTGGCGATGATCGTTACGAAATGATCATCAAGCTGCAGGCGGTGCTGAAGACGCTCGGCTTCTCCAGTATGGTCGTGCTGGTTGACCGGGTGGATGAGCCGCACCTGATCAATGGATCGCCCGAGCGGATGCGCGACCTGATCTGGCCGCTGTTCGACAACAAGTTCCTCAAGCATCCCGGACTGGCCTTCAAGCTCCTCCTTCCTGCAGCTGTGTCGGGCTTCCTGGCGAAGGAAGAGAAGGAGTTCTACGAGCGGTCACGTCTCGACAAGCAGAACCTGATCCGCGATTTGCGCTGGTCGGGGCAGGGGCTGTACGACATTGCGAACGACCGCGTGCGAGCTGTGGCCAAGGTCACTGACCCACCGATCAGTATTCGCGACTTCTTCGCCCCGTCGATTACCGATCCCGAACTGATCAACATCTTTGAGAAGCTGCGAGCGCCCCGACACCTGTTCAAGTTCCTGTACCGGGTGCTGGTCGATCACTGCTCAAAGTACACCGACGAGAAGCCGAACTGGCAGATCCAGCCCGAGACGCTGCAGTCGTCGCTGGCGCTGTTTCTTCGCGACCTCGAGTCGATCGACCGCAAGACAGGCATTGGCTGATTGAATCGTGAATGAGTGAATACGCAACGCCCCGTGATTGATCACGGGGCGTTGTTGTTTTGAGTCTGGTCGTGCAAGAGTAGGACAGACATTCCTGTCTGTCCTGAGCGCAGATACGCTTCGATTACGGGACAGCCTGGTCATCGCTCTCCGACTCGTGCGATGCCTGCTGGACTTCCGTTTCAGACGGGGGAGCGGTGCGGCTGTAGGATGGCTGGTCCTGCTCACCGGGGATCTGGCTGGACCGGTATCGCCCGACCGCGTGACCGCCCAGCAGGCCGACCAGTTCGATGGCCCCGGTCGCGGGGTTCAGATTCACGAAGCTGCCGACGGTTCCTCCCAGGGCGAGGCCGTAGCGGGGGCTGAGGACATCGAGAGCCTCACGCTGCTCCTCGGGGCTGCTATTCGATTCGGTATAGGCCAGCACGTCGCGCGTGTTGATCGTCTCGTGGATCAGGTTGAGTCCCGCGATGCTCTGGGTGAAGACGTAGGTTCCCGGGTAGACGCGGGTATTCACATCCTTGGCATAGGCGGCAGGTAACTGGGCCAGTGAAGGTACGTCGGAATAGACGTGAACGGTGTTGGTGTAGGGGCTATAGCGGTCCCCGCCGAAGATGCGGCCGGGGAATATGGTATATGCCAGCGTGTCGATCGCTCCGAATGTGTACTTCCATCCGGGGGCCACATGCTTGTTCTTGACCAGCCGTCGCCACTCATCGCCGGGGTTGTACTGGTTCAGGCGGACCTTCGTGTCATAGAGCCCGTTCTGGGCCATATAGTTTACGAGCTGTTCTTCGGTTCCGGCCGAGATGTGGTGGTTGTCGACGCGGCGGTTCCACAGCAGTACCTTGCCAGGAATCCCCACCACCCAGCCGACTCCATCGAGTACCGGGAACTCTTCGCCCCGCTCGACCATGATCTGGTCGGGAGTGCATGGATCATGCGAGATCTGCTTGCGTTCAAAGACCGCACATCCGGGCACCGCGAGACCCAACACGGCTCCGCACACCAGCTGTGATAGACGGCTTGTTTTGGGGGGCATGCGATGGTACTCGCGAGAGTCGGAAATGGGCGGGGGAGTGTACCGACCAAGGCGCTAGATCAGGCAACAGATCTTTGGAACCTGTTCCTTGTCTTCACAATCCGTCGCAGGTTTTGCCGCTGGCCCGTGCGAGGGAGATGGCGCAGCTGATAGGTGGAACTTTAGAGGCTCTACGCAAAGACCTGGCCAGAGACAACGCTCTCAGCTGCCGCAGCTCGTTTGGGGGTGGTATGATGGGGCGACTTCAGGTCGTTCATGAGTTTCCGGAATTGAGTCATGACTCGTCAGACAACTCCCAGTGCCAGTTCATCGGTGGAGACCTTAGCGGGAATGCACTTGCCGCAAACGGGTCGGCGGGAGTTTATGGACTGGGTCGGACGCGGGATCGTCGGGGCGGCGCTGGCAACGCTCCTGGGACAGGACTTCGCGCGGGCGGCGGGGACTCCGGCGGAGGCGTCGGCCCCTTGGCCGCATCATCCGCCGAAAGCCAAGCGGGCGATCCATATCAATCTGTTTGGCGGGCTGAGTCAGGTCGACACCTTTGACTACAAACCCGAACTCGCGAAGTACCACGGCAAGAAGTACGGTGGGATTGAGGCTGCGGATGTGTTCTTCGGGCAGATTGGGCTGCTGAGAAAGAATGATTGGGAATTCAAACAGCGCGGGCAGTCGGGGCTGTGGGTGTCGGATCTCTTTCCGCATCTGGCGGGGGTGGCTGACGAGCTGAGTGTGATTCGCTCGATGTATGCGGAGACCTCGAACCATACCCCCGCGACCTTTCAGGAGAACAGCGGGTTCCGGTTGAACGGATTTCCAACGGCAGGAGCGTGGCTGTCGTATGGCATGGGGGCCGAGACCGAGGACCTGCCAGCCTATGTGGTGATTCCCGACACGCGCGGCTTACCCGCGGGTGGATCGATCAACTGGACCAACGGATTTCTTCCCGCCCGGCATCAGGGCGTCATTCTCCGCAGCCAGGGAAAGGCTGTCGATGACCTGGTTCCGGCCCGCCCTGTGGCTGCAGGAACCGATGTCGCCTCGCGCGAGCTGCTCGACCGGCTGAACCGTCAGCACCTCGAACGCCACGGAGCCGAGGATGCGTTCTCTGCCCGTATCCGCAGCTATGAACTCGCCGCCCGCATGCAGCTGGCTGTCCCCGAGGTGACCAACCTGGATGGGGAGACAGCTGCGACGCATCAGATGTATGGCCTCGATCAGGACCAGACGCGCGACTTCGGGCGCGGGTGTCTGCTGGCTCGACGGTTACTGGAGAAGGGGGTGCGGTTCGTGCAGCTCTACTCTGGAGGGGCATTCGGATCGCCACGGATTAACTGGGACGGGCACGAGGATATGGTCAAGAACCACGGTCAGGAGGCAGGCCGGATTGACCTTCCCGTCGCGGGACTGCTGCGAGACCTGCGTCAGCGCGGGATGCTCGATGACACGCTCATACTCTTCACGAGCGAGTTTGGTCGGACCCCGTTTACACAGTCCGGCTCCGATGTCCTCGGAATTGGTCGCGACCATAACCAGTATGGCTTCACCGTCTGGCTGGCGGGGGCGGGCCTCAAGCACGGCGTCGCGTACGGCAGCACCGACGACATCGGCTGGAAAGCGGTCGAGAACCGAACCCATTGGCACGACTTCCACGCGACTGTGCTGCACCTGCTCGGGATCGATCACACGAAACTGACGTACTATCACAACGGAATCCAGCGCCGACTG
>QWOR01000192.1 GCA_003669575.1 Planctomycetota bacterium
ACCTCGCCATAACAACCGATTTCCCACATCGACCGAAGCTGCGTGCGGTTCATGATGAGCCGACTGACGGTATGTGGTGCTGCAGAGCATCGTCCGGTGCAGCTGTTTGAGCGAGCCACCCGCATCGCGGAAATCGGCAGCCAGCCAGTCGAGCAACTCCGGGTGCGAGGGCAGACTGCCCATACGACCGAAGTCACTGGGTGTGTCGACAAGTCCCACGCCGAAGTGATGCATCCAGACCCGATTGACGATCGACCTCCAGGTCAGCGGATTCTTCGGGTCGGAGATCCATTTGGCGAGAGCGGCCCGGCGGGGTGCCTCCTGGTCGATGGCCTCCAGAGCAAATCGCGATGGAAGATCATGGACGCACGACAGCGAGCCCGGAGACGCATCGGCAACTGGCTGGGTGATCTCTCCACGTCGCAGTACTTTCACGTCGCGAGGTTTTCCGAACGGGACATGTCCGTCCTTGGCGATGAAATCACACGTCCCGGCATAGACTCGCAGCGGATCGGGGAGTGCAGCTAACTCGCGGCTGGTGCGTTCCTTCCAGAAGTGAAATTCAAGATCGTCGACGTCTTCCGGAGTACGGTCCTGCATGGCCTTGGATGCAATACGAGCCATAGCACCGGGGACTGCCCGGCTCGCAGCTGCTTGCTGGGTGACCGATAGACGGAACCGGCCAATCGTATGCTTACGGCCATGCAGCTGATCGAGTGCGACACGAATCAGAGACTCATCACCCGCTGTGACGGGGGCCTTGAATTCAAAGATTGCGATATGGGGCTTTCCCTCCTCCGGGTGAATGCCCCACGCAGTTGCGGCGTCGCCATCAATGGCTTTTGAGATTCCCCAATCGGTCTGATCGAAGTCCGCAGTCGCTTGTCCCACTCCCACGGACGCAAAGGTGGTATTCGATCCGCCGGACGACGACTCGATATTGATCTCGCACAGATGGAGGTTCCCGTTGTCGGCCCGGCCGGGGCCCTTGGCGGGAAGTGCGTCGTCGGTGAGGACTTCCAATCGCATGGCCACCCAGTCCCCCGGGGGCAGCATGGCTGTGACGGTATAGATGTCTTTGTCAGGGCGCTCCCCCGTGGCCAGAAGTGATTGGTCGGGCTTCAATTCGAGTGTCGCGCCGTTGGTCGATTTTGTTTCAATCGGGGTGAGTACTGTCCAATCCTGCTCGGAAACTCGCAGCTGTTCCACCCACTGGGTAAAGGCAACACGCGTTTCGTCAGTCCACAGTGACGCGAGGTGAGCCTTGTCGCGGGCTGCGAGGGACTTCTCCCGGTCTGTCAGGCTCTTCCTCCGTGCCTGTACTGCAGCGTCAGCGTCGTAGAGTTTGTCGGCTTTCTCGACTCCTGCGAAGACAGCCTGCAGGGCGTAGTAGTCGGCCTGCGTGATGGGGTCGAACTTATGATTGTGGCAGCGGGCACAGTGAGTCGTCGTGCTGGTAAAGGTCGACATCACGGTCGTCACGATATCGTCGCGATCGATGTAGCGACCGATCTGCCGATCGATCGAGTCTTCGCGGATGCTCGCCAGTGTGCTTTCGTCCCACGGCCCCCCCGCCAGCAATCCCAATGCGGGAGTCAGCTCCAGCTGGTCAGGGTAGAGAGCGTCGGTTGCGATCTGCTCTTCGATGAACCGAGCGTAAGGTTTGTCGGTGTTCAGTGAGGAGATCACATAGTCGCGGTACGGCCACGCATTCTCGCGCGGGCGGTCCTGGTCGTGGCCATGCGACTCGGCAAAATGTACCAGGTCGAGCCAGTGCCGCGCCCAGCGTTCACCGTACTGTGGCGACTCGAGCAGGCGGTTGACCAGATGCTCGTAGGCTTGCGGGTCGGTGTCCTTCACAAACTCGTCGACAACTTCCGGTGATGGTGGCAAGCCGATCAGGTCGAAGTAGACCCGCCGGATCAGCGTCCGTCGATCGGCCTCCGGACTCGGCTTGAGCCCCGCCTCGTTCAAGCGGGAGAGGATGAATGCATCGATTGGATTACTCACCCAGTCGATCTGTGTGTCGGCGACTCTGGGTACTGCGGGAAGAACCAGCGGCTTCAACGACCACCAATCGGTCGGATCGTTGTCTTCACCCCCAGGGGAGTCGCCCGACCAGTGGGCACCATCGTCGATCCAGCGTCTCAGCTTTCCGATTTCATCCGGAGTGAGTGGATCTCCCTTGGGCGGCATCTCCAGCCCTGATTCCAGTCCTGCCACCATGCGAATCAGCGGGCTCTCGGCACTCTTGCCCGGCACGATCGCCACGCCCAGCTCGCCGCCTTTCAGTGCGGGGCTGCGCTGATCCAGTCGAAACCCGCTGCGCTGTTTCTCCGCCCCGTGGCACGACAAACACGACCGTTCGAGGATCGGCCGGATATCGCTATCAAAGTTGACTTCAGCAGCTGCAGGTTGCGGAAGTTCAGCTGCGAAAGTCGCCAGCGGAAAGCACGCACTCACGCATACAACTCCAATGGCGAGAACCCACCTCATCAACGAGATGTCATTCAGCTGTAGCGGATATCGGGAACACACACGAACGGCTCACTGGAAATTTGGGAGAACAGGCACACCAGTCAGTATACATGTGTGTTGTTTGATGCGATATGGAATGGCCCGGTGTTTGAATTTCGGAGTCGGGTGAGCGAGGAGCCACCTCTTAAACCGCGAGAACGGAGCACCAGTGTCAACTTCCTGGTGATGTCGTTTGGCGTTGTCGTCGGGAGATCACAGTCCTCGCGTGGAATCGGTATTGGAGTGGAATCGGAAGTTCGGCGTCCTTTCCCGGCGCCCGTCGTCCCTTTACGATGGGACGTGCTCTCACTGACTGAAGTAACTGCCAAGGGCGAAAATGAGTTCCGAGAACGAAGTTGATGCCGCCGGGAATGAGTTGCGGGAACGCGAGGCTCAGGCGATTCGCGGACTGGCCAATGCGTATGCCCGGATGCGGGAAGAGATCGGCAAGGTCATCATCGGCCAGAACGATGTGGTCGATCAGTTGCTGCTGGCGATGTTCAGCAAGGGACACTGTCTGCTCGTCGGGGTGCCCGGTCTGGCCAAGACGCTGCTCGTCAGCACGATCTCGAAGATTCTCCAATTGAGCTTTCGCCGAATTCAGTTCACGCCCGACCTGATGCCGTCTGACATTACCGGGACCGATGTGCTGCAGGACGATCCCGAGTCGGGGCGCCGGGTCTTCCAGTTCATGCAGGGGCCGATCTTTACTCACATCCTGCTGGCGGACGAAATCAACCGCACCCCGCCGAAGACGCAAGCTGCGTTGCTCGAAGCCATGCAGGAGCGGCACGTCACCGTCGGGACCAGCACCTACAAGCTGCCCGCTCCGTTCTTCGTCCTCGCGACGCAGAACCCGATCGAGCAGGAAGGGACCTATCCACTGCCCGAAGCCCAGCTCGACCGGTTCATGTTCAACATCGTGTTGAACTACCCGAACGCAGCTGAGGAGCTGCGGATTTTGAAGCAGACGACGGGGGCTGAGGAGCCAGAACTCAAGCAGGCTCTCACGGGAGCTCAGATTCTCGCTTTGCAAGAAGTCGTGCGCAAGGTGCCCGTCGCGGAGCATGTGTTTGTCTATGCTCGCGACCTGGTGCGAGCCACCCGACCGAATGAGCCCGACGCCAGCGACTTCGTGAAGAAGTATCTGAGCTGGGGAGCGGGTCCGCGTGCAGGTCAGTACCTGATCCTCGGCGCCAAGGCCCGGGCGATCCTTGAAGGCCGGTTCCACGTCTCGACCGAAGATGTGAAGTCAGTCGCCCATCCCGTTCTCCGCCACCGCCTCGTGACGACCTTCCAGGCCAACAGCGAAGGGATCACCCCCGATAAGGTCATCGATCACCTGATTGCCAAGACGCCGATCGATGTCCAGGAGCGAGGGAAGAAGGCAGCACGGCCATAGGGACATGGCTGGGTGTGTGATCTCGATCATTTTGCGTTTCGAGATCATTTGCTGCTCACAATCCGACTACACGAGGCGTAAATTCGGGAGGAGAACGAGTTCGGATTCGATGCAGGAGTTCTAATATGAGTGCGTTACAAAGCCATCGATATTGTTCGTTCAAGCCGCGACAACGATCCGGTAACGCATGGGTTACGGTGCTTGTTGTTTTGGGCATTCTCGTCTTGTTGGTTGTTCTCTTTATGCCAGCAACGCGAAACGCACGTGAAGCGGCACGTCGTTCCAGTGTAAAAACAACCTGAAACAAATCGGTCTGGCTCTCTACAATTACCACGAGGTATACAAGGAATTCCCCCCGGCCTATACGGTCGACGAACACGGGAAACCGCTTCACAGCTGGCGGACGTTGATCCTGCCATTCATCGATCAACAGATGCTGTATCAGAAAATCGACCTGTCGAAGCCCTGGGATGATCCGACCAATGCAGAGGCATTCAAGACCGTCGTCCCGGTGTATCAGTGCCCCAGTGTCAAACCGGAGCCAAGCATGACGACTTACTTGGCTGTCACAGGAGACAATACCTGTTTACGCCCAGCGAGATCTCTGAAACAGGAGGAGGTCACGGATGGGACCAACAAAACTCTGGCGGTCGTGGACGTTAATCCCAAGCATGCTGTTCACTGGATGTCGCCCCACGACGCCGATTTGGTGTTGTTACTGGGGCTTTCCCAGGAGAAGGACAGCTTGCAGCACACCGGGGGCTACCACACATTGCTCTTTGACGGCTCCGTCCGATTCCTCAGCATCAATATTCAGGAATCGATTATTCGCGCATTGGTTTCAGCGACGGGGAATGAAGAGGTGGGTGAGTTTTAGGTCGACTGCGGTCGAGCACTCTCAGCGAACGCCGATTCGATGTCTGCGTCGCAGCAGCAGCAGTTCCACTCCAATCAACGGAATGATCCAGCTCGTCCATGTGGCCTGAATGTAATACCAGTCGGCCTGCACTCCGGCGACCTGGCCGATTCCTCCCAGAAATCGGATGACCACCGCCGAGAAGAGCAACGTGTAACACCGCAGCATCCACTTCCGGTGAACATCAAACCGCCGCTGGACGGCTGCTCTCCAACCCATTGTCACGGTGGCAGCTGTCGCGATGGCTAAGCCGATGAGTCCCACAGCTGCGATTGGACCGAAAGCGGCCCGGAATCCCATCACAAACCCACTTGGGACGACAACCAGTAAGACCAGTCCCGCCTGGACTCGGCCCAGCCTGCGATGCCAGAGCGGCCAGCGGCGGCGGAACGATTCACTCAGCAGCACCAACCCCAGCAGCAACGTCACCGGTCCCGCAACGATGTGCGGGTAGAACGCCCAGTGGTACCCCTGCCAGAAGTAACTCTGCCTGCCCGCCAGAAAATCCGAATCGAAATTCGGCGGCATGTAGTCGCGGTAGCTGATGAATGTGACCAAGACAACTTTGAGGGCCAGCAGAACCAGTGCCGTCCTCAGAATCGCGGAGATCAGTCTGGTTGTCTGAATTCCCACATGGATCCCCGGAAGCCGCAAATCGAGCGACAGCTCACTCTGAGGATACCTGCGATTTCGATCGAACAGAATCTCGACTTGCCCCGCAATCGACGATAGACACTAACACAAAGAGCCAGACCCTTAGATCTGGCTCTCGCGATCAAAGTAGCTCGTCGTTGACTACGCCACTGGATTGGCCGCTTCAAACTCGGCCATCGCGGCAACCAGGGCGTCGACTCCTTCGGGTGGGAAGGCGTTGTAGATGCTGGCTCGCATACCGCCGACGCTGCGGTGGCCCTTCAGGCCGTCCATGCCGCGTTCCTTGGCGAAGGCCACGAACTTGTTGTCGAGTTCTTCGTTGCCGGTCACGAACGTCACGTTCATGCGGGAACGCGAGGTCTTCGCAGCTGTGGGCTTGAAGAGCTTGCTCTTATCGAGGGCGTCGTACAGCTTGCCCGCCTTGGCTTCGTTGCGGGTCGCCATCGCGGCGAGACCACCTTGAGCCTGGATCCACTTGAGCACCAGCCCTACAACATAGATCGAGAAGCACGGCGGTGTGTTGTAGCAGGAGTCGTTCTCAGCGTGCGTCCGATACTGGAGCATCGCGGGGATGTCGACAGCTCCCTTGGCGATCAGATCGTCGCGGATGATGACGACCGTTACACCAGCGGGGCCGAGGTTCTTCTGGGCACCAGCGTAAATCAGGGCGTGCTTGCTGACATCAATCGGACGGCTGAACATGTCGCTGCTGGTGTCGCAGATCAGCGGTACGCCTGCGGGCGGAGTGGGGTCGCTCTGGAACTGTGTCCCGAACAGCGTGTTGTTCGACGTGTAGTGCACGTACGTCGGAGCTTCGCTGTAGGTGACCGTGTCCGGGATATACGAGAAGTTGCGATCCTGGCTGGAGCAGGCGATGTGGACCTTGCCGAAGCGCTTGGCGTCCTTACTCGCTTTCTCGGCCCAGGATCCGGTGATCAGGTAGTCCGCAGTATCGGTCTTACCGAGCAGGTTCATCGGGACCTGATAGAACTGGGTCGAGGCTCCGCCGCCGAGGAACAGGATTTTGTAGTTCGCGGGGATGCTGGCCAGCTCACGAAAGCGGGCTTCGGTCTCTTCCAGAACCTTGATAAACGCCTTGCCACGGTGCGAGTGTTCGAGGATGCCGATCCCGGTGTTGCCGAGTGACAGCAGGTTGTCGCGGGCCTCTTCGAGGACCGGAACGGGAAGTACTGCCGGACCGGCAGAGAAGTTGAAAATTCGCTGAGCCATCGCACTGTTTTCCGAGAAGGTTCAACCGGGATTCGACACGCCACATCTCACAGCGTGACACGCCGAAAAACCGGAGGATCGCAGGTATATCGGGAGAAAACGAATCCCGTCAATCAGAGAGTCCTCATCGGGCGGGAATTCTCATTCCACGGGCAAGCCGATTCTGATCGGTGAGGTGGTAGCGAATCTCCTTCAGTGGCTGTCAGCGACAGGCTCCAGATACTGTTCGACCTGCCGAGCGGCCGTGAACAGCTTGGCAGTGACATCGTCCACATCTGCTCCCCAGGCGTAAACGCTGCACACCGGCTGGCCAGCCTCGATCACCGATCCTGGTTCGGGGATATCGGCGACGGGAGGAGCTGTGTTCCAGACGACAGGCTGGGGCAGGGGGATGCGCGACTTCAGCCGGTAGGGTGCGTACAGAATCGCCCTTCCAAGCCGATCGTCCTGTGGAGGGGGCGGAGGTGCTGCGAACTCACGGGCGAACGATGCCGCATTGCTGTCATAACAGGCCACATGATCGGCCAGCAGCTGCATGCCGCAGGCCAGCTCCAGGATCTCGACGGACCCGGTCATGCGGGGGTTGACCTCAATCAACCACGGATCTCCAGCCTCATCGACGATGAAATCGATTCCATACAGCCCGCTGAGGCCGAACTTCCACTTCAGAATGTTCCCCCAGCGTCGAATCAGAAACTCAGCTTCCACCGGAAGAAATGCGGGGCCAATGATTCCGCTCCAGGCGAATTGTCCGGCATGCAGTTCCGGACAACCGACCAGCTGTCGGGTCAGACCCACAAAGCGGACATCTCCAGGGGTTTTCTCGGCGATGAACAGGGCCGAGTAGACCTGGCCTTCGACGCGCTTCTGGAAGTAGTGCTTCCCGTCCGATTTGTGCAGAGGAGCAGACTCGTCCCAGACAGCGATGCCCCGACCTCCGGCGCTGGCGATGGGTTTCACGAGCCAGGTTCCGTCGCGGGGCGGTGGGTCATTTCCCAATTGCACGGGAAGGACACGCTGCCGAACATGGGCCAGGCCGTCCGCCAGTTGTTTCGGCTGACGGACCTGTTCGATGGAAGCCCGGTCAGCTCCCCAGATCAAGTGTCCTCGTTCCAGGTGTTCCAGCAGCTGGGGTTGGTTCTCCATCCCGCCTGCGTACAGAATTGGGATATCGGAGTACTTCTGGATCGCGGAGAGGACGGGATTTTCCGTCGACTTTGTTGTGATCGACAGTGATTCCACAGGTTCGACTGCAGTCAGGGCCCGCAGATCGGCATCGGCAAACTGGTCGATGGCGTAGGGTTCAAACCCAGCCCGCAGGACGCTGAAGACACCGGCACGGGTGCTCGCACCCAGAACGAGGACTCTGGGCCGAGGCAAAGTCAGTGATTCGTCGGCAAACGGCTCAAACATCGAACTAATATAGTGCATATTCGATGGTCGGTCACAGTGTTATCGCCTGCGAAAAGACATCGATTGCGAACACCGCGGGAAGTCCTGCGGGATGTACGAGATTTGGCTGTGACCGCCGCTCTTCCCGCGGAATTGGCTCCGTTTTTCAATAGTTCGTCTCAAGCTTCACAATCGTGGGTTGGCGGATACGGAGAGATTGTTCAGTTGGGTCATCTATCCACCGGGTTCGTCCCGAGAGTCCACTTGGCACCGCAGCCCGGTTTTTTCCCCTGTCGTCGTTTCTGAATAGCCGCAGGAGAGGAACCGACGGCGGTGTGGTGGCCTGCATTGCACTCCATTCCCATTTTTCCCCGAAGGTTGCCGGAGTGGGGGCAGACCATCAGAATGAACCCGCAGCTTCAGGAGCTAGTGAGGTTACACTCGTACAGGTTCAAGTCCTGTCGTGGGCACTCCAAGTGGTGAAAGGACTTACGGCAAATCGCCGTGAGTCCTTTTTTCATTGGTCAATGCGGTTGGGGGGCAAACTGGGGGGCAGAATTGGTTTTACGTTGGGCCTGAGTCGCTTGCCGTTCAGACGAGAATCTCGAACGGAGGTTGAGGCATGGCTTGGTTAGAGAAACGCGGACAACGGTTCCTATTGGTCTTTCGATTGAATGGATCGAGGTACAAGAAGCTTTTAGACGAGAAGGATCGACGAGCGGCAGATGGGATCGCCGCAAAGGTGGATCGACGAATTGAGATGCTAGAGAGGGGCGAATGGCGATTGCCTGACCCCGCAAACGTCGTCGACTCGCTGGTAGACGATATCGCCCCGCGTCCAGTGGTTCAGCTTCCGACGGGCAAGACGTTGGGGGCATTGATCGACGAGTATATCCCGTCAGTTTCGACGGGTTGCCTCGAATTGAACACTGTGGCGACGCTCACGACTCATCTCAATCGCGTCCGCACGGTAATGGGCCGGAATCTTCGGGTGGAGTCGATCACGTTCGCGTCGCTCCAGAAGTACGTCGATACCCGTTCCAAAGCGAAAGGTGTGAGAGGAAGGCCTCTCAGTACTGCCACGATCAGAAAGGAACTTGTCAGCTTCGGGGCGATGCGGACCTAGGCCATGCGAATGGGATACGCCAAACAGGTATTTCCCAAACAGGGGTTGAGATATCCCAAGATCGACGAGAAGCCCCCCTTCCAGACCTTCAGCGAAATTCAAAAGCGAATCGCCCGAGGAAGTCTAACCAAGGCCGAAGAGGCTGAGCTGTGGGAATGCTTGTTCTTCTCTTCTGATGAACTCGTGGCTGTGCTGGAGCATGTTCGCGCCACCTCCAGACGTCCATTCATCTACCCAATGATTCTGACTGCGGCCCACACCGGAGCCAGACGCAGCGAACTGATGCGAATGGAGGTTCAAGACATCGATCTGGAAACCGAGATGATGACCATCCGGGAAAAGAAACGAGTTAAAGGCACGCGATCATCCCGCCGCGTTCCACTGTCAGCCCCACTCAAACAGGTGCTGACCGACTGGCTTCCCCAGGTCACCGGGCGGTATGTCTTTCAAGCAGAAGAGACCGAACTGACCAATGACGAAGCGATTCATGATATCCGGTCGACGCTCGCCAATAGCCCGTGGAAGCACGTCCGAGGCTGGCACGTGTTCCGGCATTCCTTTATCTCGAATTGTGCCAGCTGCGGCATCGACCAACGGATCATTGATGACTGGGTGGGTCATCAAAACGACGCGATGCGGAAGCGATATCGCCACCGCTTGCAGGAAATGTATCCAGCAGTTGCACGAAGTAAAGAAATCTTTTAACAACATAACTCAAACTGTGGGTGCGACGAGTCGGTTCGCTCCGACCGGGGGGCGGGGGAACTCGCATGCGACATACATGGAAAGTCTCTTCGGTGGCTCACTTTACGCCCCGCGCTCAACCATTGCCGCCGAATTTGGGGACTGCAACACGGACCATTCTAACCCCAAATGTAAAGACGAAAAACCGCGATGAAGCCCGCTTGAAAGACGATCAGCCACTTCGTCGTGCTTAAGGCTGAGGTACACACCTCTTTTCCCCGCTCATTCGCCGCCAACTCGCCCTTCCATCAATATGCAGGACGCAGTTTGACCACGAATGCAGAGACGTTAGGTTCCTCCGAATGGCTTCAGGAAACGACAATCAGAACTCTGAGAAATCACGCTTGAAAAAGATTCAGAATTGTTTGTCCTGACTGAAGCGGGTTCCTGATTACTCTGACAGCGAGGGTGTATGTCGGTCTGAGAATAATTCAGCTAATCATCGGTCGTCTGCCGTTTGCGTTCGGTGGGACTCTATCTCAATGGCCAGTCAGTCTCTTTGCGAAATAAGGAAGTACCGTCACTCGGACTTCCATGGAGCATTGAGACTGCCTGAAAGCTTGTGTTTCGGACCTCGGCGTCACCAAGTGAGCCATTTCGTAGCGATAATGCCTCACATAGATGAAAAAGCCCTTAGGGTTTTGCAGCCATATCACGCCGAATCGGACGTAGTGCACAGGTCTGCGAATTGGTATCCTCGTGAAGCATGGGGCCGTGCTTCACAGGAGTTTGCATTGGAGTCGGAAGAGGGCGAATTTCGGGACTTGGTTGGCCGTATAAGAAACAAAGATCCCCAGGCAGCTCGCGAGCTTGTTTTGCGTTATGAGGGTGCGATCCGACGGGTCGTTCGCATCCACATGCGAGACCGCCGCATGCGACAGCTGCTCGATTCCACAGATGTCTGTCAGTCCGTACTGGCGAGTTTTTTTGTTCGGACTGCTCTCGGCCAATACGAGCTGGACACTCCGGCCCAGCTCATCAATCTGCTGACTACGATCGCTCGTAATAAGTTGACGAACCAGGTGCATGCGATGCGTGCCCAGAAGCGGGACATCGGCAGAAGCGTCACCATCGAGGCCGAGAGTGTCGTCCTCGTCGATCGGGCATCCTCCCCCAGTGAACAGGCTTCTGCCAAAGAGATCCTGCAAAAGGTATATGAACATCTGAGTCCCGAAGAACGATCGCTGGCGGAACAACGATCACTGGGACGTCCGTGGACAGAGCTGGCGGAAGAGTTCGGCGCAACGGATGTGGCGCTGCGTAAGCGGTTGACGCGGGCACTCGATCGTGTCCTCACGGAGCTGGGAATCGATGACACCGACGACCAGTAAGCGGGCTGGCTTGCAGCCTGATGAGATCCTGGATCAACAGAGGCAACTCTGGTTGGACGGTCAGTGTCCGTCGATCGAATCCCTGTTAAAGGGGACTCCGTTCGAGAGCGATCGCGAAGTCCAGCTCGATTTGATCTACAGCGAAATCGTGCTTCAGGAAGAACTCGGGGAGCGGCCCTCGCTCGATGAATACGCCCTGCGATATCCGCATCTGAAGCAGGACCTCGACCTGCACTTCGAAATTCACAGAGCCATTCGAGATCAACTGCTCGTCACGACAGGAGAGCCGTGGAGTGACGAGTCTTGGCCCGACCCGAAATCTGAACCAAGTGTCTCATTTCTACCGACAGAGACTTATGAGATCGACCGGGAACTGGGCCGTGGCGGCATGGCGGTTGTGTACCAGGCCCGGCATCGCCAGTTGCAACGGCTGGTCGCACTCAAGACTTTCCAGCTGGGGCGATCTTTAACTTCTCGAGAGGCGTCTCGCATCCGCACGGAAGCGGAGGCGATTGCCCGACTGGCTCATCCCAATATTGTGCAGATCTATGAGATCGGTGATTGTCATGGATCGCCGTATCTGGCTCTCGAACTTGCGGAGCATGGAACACTGGCTCAACGGCTGCAACGTTCGCCGTTGCCGCCCGAGGAAGCAGCCCAATTAATCGAGACTCTGGCTCTGGCCGTGCATCACGCCCACGAGCGACAGGTGATCCACCGGGACTTAAAGCCGGCGAACGTTCTGTTCATGCGAGATGGGACGCCAAAGATCACCGATTTTGGCTTGGCAAAGGTCTTGCAGGACAGCGAGGTGTCGCCGGGCGATGCAACGCGGACGGGCGATCCGATTGGAACTCCGCGTTATATGTCCCCGGAACAAGCCGCTGGTCGCTCTGACACGGTCGGTCCTGTAACGGATGTGTATGCGCTGGGCACTCTGCTGTATGAGTGCCTGACGGGGCGGGCTCCGTTCGTCTCCTCCAGCGTCGTGGAAACTCTTCGAATGATCTCGAATGACGATCCGTTGCCGCCCCGCCGATTACAGGCCTCGATTCCGCGCGACCTGGAAACGATCTGCCTGCACTGTCTCACCAAGGAACCCGCTCGACGTTACACCACGGCTGAGGATCTGGCCGACGACCTGCATCGTTACCGCTTCGGTGAGCCGATTCGCGTTCGTCCGATATCCGTCGTCGAGCACGTCTGGAAATGGTGTCGACGTCGCCCGGCACAGGCCACTTTAATTGCGGTCTTTTTATTGGGAACTGTGGTGGCGTTCGCTGCATCTGCCATACATGCGAGCGTCGATCGGCAACGAATCGCCGACCTGCGCGGTGAAGTGGCCATTCTCACCCAGCAAGGCCGGAATGCTCTCGACCGCGATGAACTGGAAGTGGCTCATAGTAAGTTTCAGGCAGCCTGGCTGATCGTGCAGTCGGAACCCACCTTGTCGGACCACGAGGCCAGTGTCGCGGGTTGGCTGGACCACAGCCGGAACGCAGCGAATCGATATCAATGGAAGCAGCGTATCCCGCCACGCGAGTATGACGAACGACGGGATGCTGCCCTGGTGGAAAGTCTGCTCGTCGTTCCACACATACAACACCCCATCGCATTGGCTCGAGACTCACTTGAGCAGGCCCTGGAGCTGACGCTCCCCAACGACCCTGCGTGGACGCTGGAGCGTGAGCAGCTGGCGCTGGTGAGCGCGGAACTGGTGGCTCTCGAATCGGGGCCCGCAAAGGCTTTGGAGCAACTCGACGCCTTGCGTGATTTTTCGTCAAACGAATATTGGTCTCACAAGGCGGAATGGTTCACTCAGTTGGGCCGCAGCGCTGAGGCGGAGCACGCCAGGCTTCAGGCTGATAGATTCCCTCCCCGTCGTGGGGTCATGATTTTCCACGCGGGAATGGATCTCATACGGCAGCATCGATTCAGGCGAGCTCGACAGGACTTTGAGCGAGTCCTTGACGCAGAGCCGGAACATTTCGTCGCCCGCCTGGCCTTGGCAATCTGCGATCTCCATCTGCAGCGGGCTGGTGAGGCGAAGGTCGGTCTCACCGCGTGTATCGCCCAGCGTCCCCGATTTTCGTGGAGCTACATATTCCGCAGTGCGGCTTGCCGGGCACTCGGGGAATCGAATGCGGCGATTGTCGATCTGGAACGAGCCCTGGAATGTGGTTCCCCGAGTACCGAACGATATGTCTCGCTTATTCAGCTGGGGCGGTTGTTGCAGCTCGATGGAGATCGGCGGAGTTCTGCGGCACGCTTTACCGAAGCTACGAAACTGCTGCCCCATGAACCCGCAGGTTGGGTACACCTCGCGTGTGTGGAGATGCTGGAAGGACAGTACGAACTCGCCAGCTCACATTTCCTGGAGGCTCTGCACCTCAACCCCATGTCGCGAGATGCCGTATGGGGACAGACGGTTCTCAGTCTCCTTCAACGCGATTACTCCGCGGCTTACCAACATTTCGAGTCGCAGTTGCGACGCGAAGTCGAACCACTCAACGGACATATCCAATCTGAGTTGCGGCCACAGAATCAGCTCGATGAAACACGTACTCCCCAACAGCTCCCCACAGCATCGAGGGAGCCGTAGAATGCAACGCTCTTCGGTAACCTTTCGCAACAACCAGCGGCCAGCTCAGTCCCGTATGCGAGCGGGTTTCACCATCATTGAGTTGTTGACCGTCATCGCCATCATCTCGCTCCTTCTGGCTCTGCTGCTTCCGGCGGTACAGTCAGTTCGAGAGAATGCGAGAATTGTTCAATGTAAGAACAACCTGAAAAATATGGGGCTGGCCTGCCACAATTTCCATGACACGTACGGATACTTTCCACGTAACACCATCCGACCGCGGGGAACGACACAGATCGATACTGAGCCCGAGGGAAATCTGTGGAACTGGCACAGCGGAACTTACGAGACGTGGCACCGCGAAATCCTGCCTTTCGTAGAGCATGATGGAGTCCGGGTCCAGGATGCGGTCCCGATTTTCGGCTGTCCATCCGATCCCCGTGGTCCGACATATACCGTTCCTGACTATGGCTTCACCTGGTATGTGGGCGTCTACTCCAACCCCGACACCTTAAACAATGGGGTGATCGTTGACGATTCTGATCTGAGATCCAAATTCACCGTTTCAATGGACCGAATCACGGACGGAACCTCTCAAACCATTCTGATCGCCGAGCGGCCACCCGCAGCTGATGGGAACTTTGGCTGGTGGGATTCCCGATGTTGTACCGAGGACAACATCTCCCCCTCGAAGGGAACCAATCGCCCCTTTAGTTCGGGACGACATGGACGGCATTGTCCCGACCCCGCGTACTACGGTCCTGGTGAATACACAGACCGCTGTTCATTTAACGGGTTGTGGTCACCGCACGCGGCTGGTGGAAATTTCTGCATGACCGATGGCAGCGTGCGTCCGATCTCTTATGCGATGGGGCAAGTCTCTGCGGGCAATACCACGCTCATGGAAGCCCTGGCTTCGAGGGCGGACGCCGAGCTGGTTCCAGGCGATTTCTAGCTCCATTTGACTCGCACAGATTGCTGGATGTGAGGTAGGCACCATCTGGTAGTGACTTCGCGCCGAGGCTGGCTTGATGCTTATCGCACTGTCTCCTTCGCCAGAAATCTGAAATCCTTCTGAAAGCCGTGTCCCATCAGTCGGTCATTCCTGATTGATGAGGAGGCGACGGTAATGAGGCCCTATCTCCT